>JADFTO010000213.1 GCA_022560215.1 Pseudomonadota bacterium
CGCCCTTTTCGGGTTCTTAGGGTTAACCGCTTACGCCCTCTGGCGGCGCCGCCAGGCAGGGTCGGCCGAGGAGGGAAAGCAAACGTCATGACCGGCGGGGACTGTTGTTCATCGTCGTCCAAGGGCGAAGGCGGGACTTTCGACCTGGCGGTGATCGGCGCCGGATCGGCGGGCTTTTCGGCGGCCATCACCGGGGCCGAGTTAGGCGCCCAGGTGGCCTTGATCGGCCATGGCGTCATCGGCGGCACCTGCGTCAACGTCGGCTGCGTGCCGTCGAAAGCCCTGATCAGGGCCGCCGACTCCCTGCACCAGGCCAGGGCCGCGTCCCGGTTCTCGGGCATAACCGCCGAAGCCCGCCTCGATGATTGGCGGGCCCTGATCGCCCAGAAGGACGACCTGGTCGCCGGGCTGCGCCAGGCCAAGTACATCGATATCCTGCCTTCCTACAATACCATCGCCTACATGGAAGGCCCGGCGTCGATCGAGGCCAACGGGATCGCCGTCAACGGCGACATGATCCGCGCCGGCAAGATCATCGTCGCCACCGGGTCCAGCCCCTTCCCGCCGCCCATACCGGGGATCGGGGATGTCCCCTATCTCACCAGCACCACGGCCATGGAACTGGACCGGCTGCCGGAATCAATGCTCGTCATCGGCGGCGGCGATATCGGCGTCGAGCTGGCCCAGATGTTCCAGCGCGCCGGCGTCCGGGTCACCGTCGTCTGCCGCAGCCGGCTGCTGCCCCAGGCGGAACCGGAGATCGCCCAGGCGCTGACCGATGTGCTCAAGGACGAGGGCTTGGACGTGATCGTCGGTGCCGCCTATGGGGAGATCAAGCAAGGAGGCCCGGGCGTCGCCCTGTCGCTGACGGTGGAGGGCGAAAGCCGAATGGTCGAGGCGGAAAAGCTTTTGGTCGCCGCCGGCCGCAGTCCCAACAGCGCCGGGCTCGGCCTGGAGGACGCGGGCGTTGGCTTAAGCAAAAGCGGCGCCATCGAGGTGGACGAATACCTGAGGACTTCCAACCATGACATCTTCGCCGCGGGCGACGTCACGGGCCGGGACATGCTTGTGTACATGGCCGCCTACGGGGCCAGGCTCGCCGCCACCAACGCCCTGAACGGCGGCCTCCAGGCCTACGACGCCACCGCCATGCCGGCGGTCACCTTCACCGATCCCCAGGCCGCCTCGGTCGGCCTGACCGAACGCCGGGCGCGCGATCAGGGGATCGACGTCAAGACCTCGGTTCTGCCCCTCGAACACGTGCCCCGCGCGCTCGCCGCCCGCGACACCCGGGGGCTCATCAAGCTGGTGGCGGACAGCGGCACCGACAAGCTGCTCGGCGCCCATATCCTGGCGGCCGAGGGCGGGGAGGGCATACAGACCGCGGCCCTGGCCATCAAGCACGGCATGACGGTGACCGAGCTTGCGGAAACTATTTTTCCCTACCTGACCACGGTCGAGGGCCTGAAGCTGGCGGCCCTGGCGTTCGACAAGGACGTGACCAAGCTGTCGTGCTGCGCCGGATAGGAGGACTCCGACATGGCAAGAGACCCCGACCAACCCGGAGGCGGCGGACTGCGCATCATCGCGGTCGTTGTCGGCATGGTGGGCTGTTGCGCCTTGCCCGTGCTGCTGCTGTCAGGCGGCCTGAGCGCGGTGGCCGGATGGTTTTCCGGCGATGGCTTGGGCTGGTTCTTGTTGGCGGTTAGCTTGGCGGGCGCGGGCTTCCTCCTTTGGCAGCGCCAGAACCGGTGAGACCGGCGAAGGGACTTTACGCAATTGACCAGGCGATGAAACAGGGACTTAAAGTTACCCGGGACGCCTTGGGCCTGGTCTTCGGGGGGCCGTCCTATCGCTGGCTCGCGCTCGCGGTTTTCGCGGCGGCGGCGGCCCTTTACGCCTTCACCCTGCCGGCCACCTACACCGGAGGGGTGGTCGGGTTGATCTCGCTCCAATACCTGAACGCCGAGCTGCTGTTCTTTTCGGTCACCCTGGCCGCGGCGTTGAGCCTGGCCCTGACCATGAACGTCTATGCCTACCGGGTGGCGGCGGAGCGCCGCGGTGGGGGCGTGACCCGCGGTGGTGGCGTGACCCGCGGTGGTGGCGTGACCCGCGGTGGTGGCGTGACCATGGGCGCGATGCTCTCCACTCTGGTGGCCCCGAGCATCTGCTGCACGCCCCTGGTGCCGACGATCCTGGCGCTGCTCGGCGCCACGACGCCGCAGATTTTCGGTCTCACCGGCCGCGTCCAGGGGTTTGTCGCGGACTACGAGCTGCATCTTTTGACCCTCGCCCTGGCCCTCTTGATCTATGCCGTCCACCTGGCGGGCAGGAGCGTCGTCGGCGCCTGTCCGCTGCCGGCTAGGAGCCGATCCCACCATGACCCACAGACGTAACGATCCTTCCAATCGGGTGCGGGGAAAGGGGGAAGGGACGCAATCCCGTCGGTTCCCCCGCCTCGCCTCGATCGCGCTCGTCGCCGGCATGCTGATTGCCGCCGGTTCCCTGCTCGACGCCGGGGGCGCCGAGGCGCAGACCCGGCCCCCCCTCCAACTCGGGGAGCCGGCGCCCGAGTTCCAGTTCACGACCGTGGATGGCGCCAAGCGCCGCCTGTCGGAATTCCGGGGCCGGCCGGTGATGCTCTGGCTTTTCGCCACCTGGTGCCCAAGCTGCGTGACCGCGACCGCCGCCATCGCCGAGAACTACCAACGGCTGAACGCGGCAGGGCTTCAGATCATCCAGCTCAAGCTGTTTGGCAACCTCGGCTATCAGGGTCCGACCACCAGTGAGTTCGCCGCCCGCAACGCCGGTCCCCTGGCGACCCATCCCGGCTGGCTGTGGGGAGAAGCCTCCCGGGAAGGGAGCTTCACATACGATCCCCGGGGTTACCCCGACATCTACTTCCTTATCGACAAGGACGGCGTGCTCAGGGACGCGGACCTGACACCGCACATAACCATGCATAAGATCCTGAAATTCGTCGGAGCCGGCAGCTAAAGTTTTCTAGGATTGCAGCTTGGCGATGAGGCGCGACTGCTCGCGCACGCGCTCGGTGAAACTGTGGAGCAGGCGGCCGACGACGGGATCGGTTTTATCGAGCCTCGATTTCAAGGCGTCGCGGCTGATAACCAGGACCGTCGTTTCCTCCATGGCCTCGACGGTGGCGACGCGGGTCTGATCGTCGATCAGGGCCATCTCGCCGACGATGCCGCCCGACCCGACCAGGCCGACGACCTTTTGCTGGCCGTCCCCGCCCGTCTTGGTGATCTTCACCTTCCCGGACTTGATCAGGTAGGCCACGTCGCCGTCGTCGCCTTCCTTGAAGAGCCGGGTGCCGATGCTGAAAATCCTGGTTTCGCTTTCAGCCATGGGGGGAGCATATCACGTTTTTTATTGACCGGCCATTTCCCTGAGCGGCGGGGAAGATGCCCGGCGAGGGTCGTATCATGCCTCGCCGAAAGCGCCCTCGCGATGGCGGCGCCGGGAGGCATTCGCCGTGGTATAATCCGCCAATGAGATTAAGGAGACGATGATGAAATACATTCTCGTAGGGACCCTCGATCGTGATTGGATCGGGCGTCAGAAGGAACGGCTCGAGGTGTCAAAGGCGAAGGCGAAGGAATTCGGAATCACCTTCGAGGCCATCTATTACACCCAAGGCGTCCACGACTTCATCGACGTGGTGGAGGCATCCGATGCCAACGGATTGCTCGCCTTCAGCATGTGGTACGCCAAGCAAGGCTATGGCCGGATGACCACCATGCCCGCCTTCGACGAAGCGGCCATGGAGAAGGCCTCCGGGATGCTTTGAACCAAGCGGCCGTTCCGGAATTTGCCGCTCACGTCGCCCTTGAATTGGAGTCGGCCAGGGCATCCGCCAGGGTTCGTATGTGATCGGTGAAAACGTTGATCAGCCCCCTGACGAATGGGTCGGAAGAAGACATTTTTCTCTGGAATATCTCGCGGGTAATGACGATTAAGGTCCACCGGGCCCGGAGACGGCATTGAACCTTTCCCATATCGAACACGGGACCGGATCACCGGTCGTCATCCTTCACGGGCTGTACGGCTCGGCGAGGGACTGGAACTCCATCGCCAAGCGGCTTGCCGCCGGCCACCGGGTCTTCGCCGTGGATCTGCGCAACCATGGAAGATCGCCCTGGGCGGACTCCATGGACTATTTCGAGATGGCCGGCGACGTCCGCGAGTTCATCCGCCGCCACGGCCTGGAAGGAGCCGCCATCCTCGGCCACAGCCTGGGAGGAAAGGTGGCCATGATCCTGGCGCTCAGGGACGGGGGCATGGTGGGAAGCCTGATCGTCGTCGACATCGCGCCGGTAGCCTATGCCCATGACCTGGAGGCCTACCTGGAGGCGTTGGAAGGGGTCTCGCTGGAGGGCGTGGAACGCCGGGCCGAGGTGGACGCCGGGCTGGCAGCCGCCATCCCCGACCCTTTGATTCGCGCCTTCCTGTTGCGGAACCTGGTTTCGGACGGCGGCGGCTGGAGCTGGCGGGTCAACCTTGCCGCCGTCCGCGCCAGC
>JADFTO010000214.1 GCA_022560215.1 Pseudomonadota bacterium
GGGAGCGGCCCGGGCGAAAGGCGCGGGAAAGCAATCCGCTCAACGGCAAGAAAAGCCGCCCGGCGTTCAAGGCCCCTCGACGGCGCCGCCCCCTTCGACCCAATCCTTGAAGGCCCCGAGGTTGCGCACGTCCCCGTAGCCGAGCTCCATGAGCGCAAGTCCTGCGAGCGCGGCCCTTCCCCCCGTCGCGCAGTAGAGAATGATCGTCTTGTCTTTTGAAAAGGACGGATGGTGGAAAGGCGTCGTTTCGTCCGCCCGGAACTCGATCATCCCCCTGGACGCATGGAGCGCGCCCCTGATTTTGCCGGTTTCAGCGACTTCACCGTCCTCGCGCACATCGACGACGAGGACGTCGTCCCGGTTCATCACCGCCGCCGCTTCATCCGCGCCAATGGCGGGGACCGCCGCCTTGGCCTCGGCCACCAGCTGCATGATCGATTTTGCCATGAGTTCCTCCCTTGTCCTGGATCGGGTTTCGCGTGCCAGAGCGCTATCAGGCTGGCGCTCTTGGAATCATCCAACCTATACCCGTGTTCCACAGGGCTGTGAGTCGAATCCGGGTTATATGCCCCGGCGCCTTTCCTTAATGTCCAGCCATGCCCCCCACCGCCGCCACGACACCCCTTCCCGAGCCCTCACCCACCGGCAAGGACGACGCCTACCGCTCGCTGCCCGTCAACATCGAGGCCGAGAAAGCCTTGCTCGGCGCTATTTTCGTGGACCACCGGGCCTATGAGAGGGTATCAGAATTCCTGCGTCCCTCCCACTTCGCCATTCCCGAGCACGGGCGCATCTTCGAAGCCTGCGGGAAGCTCATCGAGAAGGGCCAGATCGCCAACCCGGTGACTCTGAAGGGGTTCTTCGAAGCCGACGAGGGCCTGGCCGGCATCGGCGGGCCCGCGTACCTGGTCGACCTGGCGGCCTCCGCCGTGCTCATCATCAACGCCGCCGAATACGGCCGCATCGTCTACGACCTGCACCTGAAGAGGGAGCTCATCGGCCTCGGCGAGGACGTGGTCAACCGCGCCTTCGCCGGCGAAGTGGACGAATCCGCCACCGACCAGATCGAGCAGGCCGAGCGCGAGCTCTACGACCTGGCCAGCACCGGGCAGTACGAAGGCGGCTTCCGGCCCTTCACGGACTCGGTCAAAAGCGCCATCGACATGGCCGAGGCGGCCCACAGGCGCGAGGGCGGCCTGGCCGGCGTGGCCACCGGATTCACCGACCTGGACAAGCTGCTGGGCGGCCTGCACAAATCCGACCTGGTGGTGCTCGCCGGCAGGCCTTCCATGGGTAAGACGGCCCTCGCCACCAACATCGCCTACAACGCCGCCTACGACCGCCAGAAATCCGCGGGCGGGGAAGACGGCGCCGTGGTCGGCTTCTTCTCCCTGGAGATGTCGGCGGAGCAACTGGCCAGCCGCATCCTTTCCGAACAGACCGAAATCTCGTCGGACCGCATGCGCAAAGGGGAGCTCAGCAACGACGAATTCACCAGGCTGGTGATGGCCAGCCAGGCCCTGCACAAGATTCCCGTCTACATCGACGACACTCCGGCGCTGACCGTCAGCGCGCTGCGCACCCGGGCCCGGCGGCTCAAGCGCGTGCACGGCCTCGACCTGATCGTCGTCGATTACCTGCAGCTCATAGGCACCGGCCGGCACCACGACAGCCGGGTCCAGGAGGTCTCGGAGATCACCCGCGGCCTGAAGACTCTGGCCAAGGAGCTGAACGTTCCCGTGCTGGCGCTCTCCCAGTTGTCCCGCGCCGTCGAGCAGCGGGAGAACAAGCGGCCCCTGCTGTCCGATCTTCGCGAATCCGGCTCCATCGAGCAGGACGCCGACGTGGTCATGTTCATCTTCCGGGAGGAATACTACCTGGAGCGCGACAAGCCGGCGCAGCGGGCCGACGAAGCCGACGACCGCTTCATGGACAGGCTCGACAAGTGGGAACAGCGCATGGACGCCGCCCGCGGCACCGCCGAGATCAGCGTCGCCAAGCAGCGCCACGGCCCCACCGGCAACATCGAGCTCATGTTCGACGGCATGTACACCCGTTTCGGAAACCTCGACCGCCAGCACGGGAATTGACGGGGAGGTCCGCCGGTGAGCAACAGCCTCGAGCATGCGGGCGCCATCCTCACCATCGACCTGGACGCCATTGGCGCCAACTACCGACTTCTCCGCGACCGCTTCCAGGGCGCCGAATGCGCCGCCGTGGTCAAGGCCGACGCCTACGGCCTGGGGGTGGAGGCGGTGGCGCCGGCCCTGGCCCGGGCCGGATGCGGGACCTTCTACGTGGCCCTCATCGACGAAGGAATCCGCTTGCGCCGCGTGCTTGAAGACGTGGACATCCACGTGCTCGGCGGCCTCCTGCCCGGGTCCCTGGACGCCTTCGCCGAATACCGGCTCGTGCCCACCCTCAACTCGCTCGCCGAGGTCGAGGCCTGGTCCGGGGTCGCGGCGGGAGCGGACGAAGCACCTTCGGCCGACCTGCATATCGACACCGGCATGAACCGCCTCGGCCTGCCCAGGGACGAGCTGGACCTCCTCTGCCGGGAGCCCGAACGGCTGGGCGCCACTTCCCTGGCCACGGTGATGAGCCACCTGGCCTGCGCCGACGACCCCGGCCACCCCCTCAACCGCCGGCAGCTGGAGGACTTCACCGGCGCCCGGGCGGCCCTGGCCGGGGCCGGGGTGGGGGCAGGCGCCTCGGCCTCGCTGGTCAACTCGTCGGGCATCTTCCTGGGGCCCGAATTTCACTTCGACGTGGCCCGTCCGGGGGTCGCGCTCTATGGCGGGAATCCGCTCCCCGGCAAGCCCAATCCGATGGCGCAAGTCGTTCGCCTGCAAGGGAAAATCCTGCAAGTCCGTGACGTTGACACTCCCCAGACCGTTGGCTATGGTGCCAGCCACCGCATCACCCGGCGGGGGAGAATCGCCACCGTGGCGCTGGGCTACGCCGACGGTTTTCTCAGGTCTTCCAGCAACACCGGCAGCGGATATATCGGAGACATCCGAGTGCCGTTTGTGGGCCGCGTTTCCATGGATCTCATCACCATCGACGTCTCCGCCGTCCCGCAACACCTGATCCATCCAGGCGCCCTCATCGACATGATAGGGCCTTCGAACCCCATCGACCGGGTGGCCGCCGATGCCGGCACCATCGGTTACGAGATTATGACCGCGCTCGGTGCCCGCTATCACCGGGTCTATGCCGGTGACGGCGCATGAACATCCTGCAACCCATCGGCCACATGTTCATTGCTTTTCTGGCCGCCGTCGGGCGCTTGGCGACCCTGGCGGCCGACGATAACCTTCACCCCTCTGAAAAAGTGTACACACCATGGGCCGACCCCATTGTTCCCGTGGCTGAATCGGCATTGCTCAAAGAGGAAACTTCATGACGTCTCGTACCGCGCAGGCCTATGACACTCTGGTGCTCCACAATCCCAAGTTGGTTCTGGCCGTGCTGCTCTCAATTCTGGTTTTCTTCGGCTATCACACAAAAGACTTCAAGTTGGACGCATCGGCCGACTCCTTGTTGCTGGAAGACGACGCGGACCTCAAGGTGTTCCGGAAAATCCACGAGCGATATCCGAGTAGCGACTTACTCGTTGTGACGTACACCCCCGACAAAGATCTCTTCTCGGACCAAGCCTTGGAGTCTTTGAAGCAACTCCGTGAAGAACTCAAGAAAGTCACCAGCGTGGACACGGTGTTCACGATACTCGATGCCCCCCTATTCAAAAACTCGAATGCACCGATTGAGGAAATAATCGACGATTTACCAAGCCTGGAGAAACCCGGTATCGACCGGGACAAGGCCAAGGACGAGCTGCTCAACAGCCCGATTTACCGCGAGCTCATCGTCAGTGTAGATGGTCAAACCACTGCTTTACTGTTGGGACTGGTCGAGGAGGAAAAGTACAATTCCCTGCGCAAATCTCGAAATGAGCTGCGCGCCAAAAAACGAAATACCGGTCTCTCCGTCGAAGAAACGCAAACCCTGGAACGCATCAGCACCGAATACGATCAGGCTCATGAAGCGTTAAATGAGCAACGCCACCTCGACGTTGCACGCATCAGAGACATCATCAAGCCGTACCGCCAGCATGGCGTTTTATATCTCGGCGGTGTGCCGATGATTACCGACGACATGGTGACATTTGTGCGCAACGACCTGATCGTCTTCGGTGGTGGTGTTCTGGTGTTTCTCATCATTGTTCTCACCGCCATCTTCCGGGAATTGCGCTGGATCGTGCTCCCCCTGCTCAGCTGCTTTTACGCCGGATTAATCATGGTGGGTGTCCTGGGATTGATCGGTTGGAAGGTCACCGTCATCTCATCCAATTTTCTCGCCCTCATGCTGATCATCACCATCTCGATGAACATTCATTTGATCGTGCGTTACCGGCAGCTCAATCGGGATCATCCCGGTGACGATCAGTTGGCGCTGGTCAGAACCACCACGCATAA
>JADFTO010000215.1 GCA_022560215.1 Pseudomonadota bacterium
CCGGGTGCGTTGCAACGCTTGCCCGATGCTTGCCCGATGCTGCGGCATCGCTGGGCGCGCCGCGCCTGCCCGAATGAACCGATCTGCTCCCATCAAATTGATTCCTATCAATCCTGAACCGCTCTAGTGGTGCCCGCGGCCGGAGGCGCTGGCGCGGGACATCGACGCGGGGGACGAAGTGGCGCTGATCACGGTGCCGCTGAAGATCGACATCACTTTACTTCTGCAAAAAGTGTGACGGCAAGGAGATTTAAGAGGACATGTCGAAACTGGTACGGCCGCACGGCGGCGATCGGCTCGCTCCGCTTCTGCTCCCGCAAGCGGAGCGCGCCCAGGAACTGAAACGGGCCCGGTCCCTCAGGAAGGTGCCCATGTCGAGCCGCGAGACATCGGACCTCCTCATGCTTGCCATGGGCAGCTATACGCCGCTCACCGGGTTCATGGGCGCGGACGACTGGCGCGGCTGCTGCCTCGACATGAAGACCTCGGACGGCCTGTTCTGGCCGATCCCCATCACGCTCTCGTGCGACAAGGACCTCGCCGGGAGCATCGTCGCCGGCGAGGACGTGGCCCTGACGGACGACGGCGGCGCCATTTTCGGCATCCTCAAGGTGAGGGAGAAGTACACCATCGAGCGGGAGCTCGAATGCACCGAAGTCTACCGCACCACCGACCCCGCCCACCCGGGCGTGGCCAAGGTGATGAGCCAGGGGGAGATCAACCTGGCCGGCCCGGTCATGGCCCTGGACGAGGGCCACTACCCGGAGACCTACGAGGGGCTCTATCTGCGCCCGGCCGAGACCCGGGCCCTGTTCCAGGACAACGGCTGGTCCACGGTCGCCGCCTTCCAGACCCGCAATCCCATGCACCGCTCTCACGAGTACCTGGCCAAGATCGCCATCGAGATCTGCGACGGCCTGCTGATCCATCAGGTCCTGGGCGCCCTCAAGCCGGGCGACATCCCGGCGGAAGTCAGGATCCGCGCCATCGACACCCTGGTCGAAAACTATTTCGTTCCCGACACCACGGTCCAGGCCGGATACCCCATAGAGATGCGCTACGCCGGCCCCCGAGAGGCCCTCTTGCACGCCCTGTTCCGCCAGAACTTCGGCTGCTCGCACCTGGTCGTGGGGCGGGATCACGCCGGCATCGGCGACTACTACGGGCCGTTCGACGCCCATCACATTTTCGATGAGATCGACGAAGGCAGTCTTGAAATCCAGCCCCTGAAAATAGATATCACCTTCTATTGCTTCAAGTGCGGCGGCATGGCGACGGGCCGGACCTGCCCCCACGGCGAGGACGACCGCCTCGGCATTTCCGGCACCCGGCTGCGCGAGATGTTCGCCAACGGCGAGCCCGTGCCGACGGAGTTCAGCCGGCCCGAGGTGATGGAGGTGCTGAAATCCTACTACGACAGCCTGGACTGACCATGGCGGACAGGCGGCATCCGGGACCATGATCATCGCCCAGATCACCGACACCCATCTCGCGGACGCAGACACGGCGGACCCGGTGTTCCGCACCCGGGCAGAGAACCTTCGCCAGTGCATCGCCGATATCAACGGCCTCGACCCCAGGCCCGACGCCGTCATCCATACCGGCGATATGACCCAGCACGGCCTGGCGGCGGAATTCGCCCAAGCCCGGGCGCTCCTTGCGGCGCTGGAGGTGCCCCTCTACGTCACCCCCGGCAACCGCGACGGCCGCGAGGGAATGGCGCGGGCCTTCGCCGGCGACGGGGACATGATGCCCGATTGCGCTTTCGTCCACTATGCCGTCGAGGAGCATCCGGTAAGGCTGGTCGCCGTGGACTCCCTCGCCGACGACGGCGGCGTCAAGGGAGATCTTTGCCACGCCCGCCTGGCGGCGCTCGACGCCACCCTGGCCGAAGCGCCGGCGCGGCCGACGGCACTGTTCATGCATCACCCGCCCTTCGACGTGCCGGCCGCTCCCGACCCGTTTGCCTACCAGCGCCGCCAGGCGGCGGCCGACCTGGCGGCGGTGGTCTCGCGGCACCCGCAGGTTGTCCGCATCTTCACCGGCCACAAGCACCGCCCATGGACGGCGGCGGTGGGAGGCGTTGCCGCCAGCACCGTTCCCAGCGTCGCCGCCGACCTGCGCAAGGGCCGCTATGCGCCAACGATGGCTGGGCGGCCGGTCTACCAGGTGCACCGGTTCGAGGGCGATTGGGGCTTCGCCAGCGAGACCCGCTTGGTCGGTTCCGGGGCGCACTCTGGATAAGCGAAACGATCAATACCCTTTTTACTTCTCATCACCCTCTTTACGTCTCATCCCGGATCAATCGAAGCTGGCGGCCGAGGGCGGCGGTCACGTGATCGTACATGGCGCTCCCCGCCCCTTCCGGGTCGCCGCCGGCGATCTCGTCGACGATGCGCCGGTGCTCTTCGTTGGATGCGGCCATGCCGCTCTCCTCGAGCAGGTTGCGCCGGCGGCAGAGGTGAAGCTCGTCGATGAGCCGGCGATTCATGGCGATGAGCCTGGAGTTGCCGCTTAGTTCCAGAATCCGGCCGTGGAAATCCAGGTTGAGCGGGTAATACACCTCGATGTTCCTTTTGGCCGCCGCCTCGTCCATGCGCGCCACCAGGTCGCGGAGGCCCTCGAGATCGGCCTCGGTGACCGTCAGGACCACCGTTTCCCCCACCAGCCGGTCCAGGGCCGCCCGCACGTTGTAGATATCGACCACCTCCTCGGTCGACAGGGTGCGGACGAAGACGCCGCGGTTCTTCTCCTGGCGCAAAAGCCCCGATTCCACGAGCGCCTGGAAGGCCTCGCGCACGGGTCCCCGGCTCACGCCCAAGGTGGCGGCGAGGCCGCTTTCGTTGAGCTTGTCCCCCCTCGACAGCTCGCCCTCGCGGATCATCCGGATGATCTCTTCCTGGACCAGGGCGGGCAGCGACCTGGTCCTCACCAGTTCGATGGCCGCCGTGGTTTCGAATGTTCCTGCCATCTTACTCCTTCGGCGCCGATTCCTTACCCTATCGCCCGCCTGACACCCCACATTGTCAACTGTTGACTATTTTGGGGTCAACCCTATCCTATTGCCTTCGGCTGAATAGATAAATCGACTTAGGGAGGACTCTCATGACACGCCGTACCACGCGCCTATACCGTTCCGTCCCCATGATCGCACTCGGTGGCGCCATTGCCTTGGGCAGTTTTGCGGCCATCGCCCAGGATAAATTTCCCAACAAGACCATCCAAATAGTCATCCACTCCAAATACGGCGGCGGCACCGACACCACCGCGCGCATGATGATGATCCGCTCGCGCCGTACCCTCGGCGTCGACATGCGCGTGGTCGCCAAGCGCGGGGGCTCCGGCGCCAAGGCCCATTCCTACGCCATGGGCAAGGCCAAGGATGGCTACACGGTTCTGGCGCTCACCCAGAGCCACCTGTATACCATCGCCCGCGGCAAGTCGCCGCTGACCATCGACGACGTGGTCGGCGTCGCCCGCGCCATGGACGATCCCACCTTCATCACCGTGTCCGCGAAAAGCTCTTATAAGTCCTTGGCTGACCTGGTCAATGCGTCCAAGGACAAGGCCCTCAACTGGGGCGTCGCCCAGGTCGGCGGCACCGAGCACATCGGCCTGGCGCAGTTCGCCAAGGCGGCGGGCATCAAGTTCAAGGTGATCCCCTTCGGCAGCGGCGCGCAGATGATTCAGGCGCTGATGTCGGGCGCCATCGACGCCACCCTCCCTAACGTCAGCGAGGCCGGCTCGCAGGTGCAGGACGGAACCTTCCGGGCCCTGGTCGTGATGGCGGAGAAGCGCCTCAAGGGCTACCCGGACGTTCCCTCCACCTACGAGCTGGGCTACAAGGTGAAAACCTCCACCACGCGGGGCTACTGGGTGCTCAAGGGCACGCCCCAGGATCGCATCGAGGTGCTGTCCAAGGGCATGGTCAAGGCCATGAAGCACGAGGTCTTCGCCAATTACCTGAAGAGCGCCGGCCTCACCGTCGAGGACAGCGTCGCCGGGTACAAGGTGTGGGACAAGCAGATCAAGGAAGAATACGCCAAGGCCGTGGCCGCCCTGACGGACCTGGGGCTGATCAAATAATCCCCAGGCCCATCGGAAAGACCGGCAATGGGTAACGAAGACACCCCGGCGCCGGTGGACGGGAGGGAAGGCGCCCCCGCGTCTTCCCTCATCCACCCGACGGACCTCAGGCTGGCGCTGTTCATCCTGGCGGTCTGCGCCTATCTGTACTGGGTGACCACCGGGTTCGAGCAGGTCCCGGACATGTTCGCCCAGGACGTGGGGCCGGAATTCTTCCCCCAGCTCCTGCTCTGGACCATCGGCGTGCTGACCCTGTCCCTGCCCTTCGAGCACCTGTTCCTGGAAGGGAAGCGCAAGACCCTGGACAAGGACCGCAAGCACCGCATCGAGCCCATGGCCTACGTCACCGCGGGCCTGCTCATCGCCACGGTGGCCTCGATTCCGT
>JADFTO010000216.1 GCA_022560215.1 Pseudomonadota bacterium
CGCCTGCCCGAATGAACCGATCTGCTCCCATCAAATTGATTCCTATCAATCCTGAACCGCTCTAGGGTTGGAAAATCGCCGCGTACCCTCTATATGAAGCCTGAAAGGGTTTTTGTGGTGCAAAATCCCTGCAAAATCCCTACGGGAGGTGCGATTCCATGGACACCGTATTGCCGCCGGGCGATGACGCCAGGACCGAAGCGGACCTGGATCCGGACTTCGACTTCTGGGCCGGAATCGAGCGCCTGCGCCGGGAGAGGAACGCCGTCATCCTGGCCCACTTCTACCAGGACCCGGAAATCCAGGACCTGGCCGATTTCGTCGGCGATTCCCTGGACCTCTCGCGCAAGGCGGCGGCCACTGACGCCGACGTGATCGCCTTTTGCGGCGTCCGTTTCATGGCCGAGGTGGCCAAGATCCTGAGCCCCGAAAAGATCGTCATCCTGCCCGACGCCGAGGCCGGCTGCTCCTTGGAGGAGGGCTGCCCCCCCGGCCGCTTCCGCCGCTTCCGCGAGGCCCATCCCGATCACCTGGTGATCACCTACATCAACTGCTCCGCCGAGGTGAAGGCCCAGTCCGACATCATCGTGACCTCGACCAACGCCGAACACATCATCCGCCAGATTCCCGAGGACCAGCCCATCCTGTTCGCCCCGGACCGCCATCTCGGCGCCTATCTGTCGCGCAAGACGGGCCGCGAGATGACGCTGTGGCCCGGGGCCTGCATCGTCCACGACCGGTTTTCCGAGCGCGAATTGATCAAGCTCAAGACCCGTCACCCCGACGCCCGTGTGGCCGCCCACCCCGAATGCCAGGAAAGCATCCTCCGTCACGCCGACCACGTGGGCTCGACGCGCTCGATCCTGGATTATGTTCTGGGCCACCCGGCCGAAGAATTCATCATCGCCACCGAACGCCATCTCATCCACCAGATGGAGAAGGCGGCCCCCCACAAGACCTTCATCCCGGCGCCCGGCGCCGACGGCAGTTGCAGTTGCGCCGACTGTCCGTTCATGGAACTGAACACCGTCGAGAAGCTCTATCTGGCCCTGGACAACCTGGCGCCCAGGGTGGAGATTTCCGAGCCCATGCGTCTCGGGGCGCTCAGGCCCCTGGAGCGGATGCTGGACATGTCCCCGAGGCCCTCCCCGGCCCATCTTGTTGCCGCCGAGTAGTCCCTTGCCCGATCCCGCCGACGTGGCCGCCGCCGTGGACGCGGCCATCGCGGAGGACTTGGGCGACGGGGACCTGACCTCGGAATCGGTGATCCCCGCCGACGCCCGGCTCGTCCTCCACATGGTCGCCCGCCAGGACCTGGTGGCCGCCGGCCTGCCCGTCGCCCGCGAGGTGTTCAAGCGCCTGGCGCCGGAGGCCGACGTGAGCGACCGGGTCCGGGACGGCGACGCGGTCCCGGCGGGGGCCGGGATGGCCCTGATCGAGGGGCCGGCCCGGGGGCTGCTTTCGGCGGAGCGGGCGGCCCTCAACATCGTGCAGTTCCTGTCCGGCATCGCCACCCTCACCCGCGCCTACGCGGACGCCATCGGTGGCACGGGTGCCCGGCTCCTGGACACCCGCAAGACGGTGCCGGGAATGCGCGCCCTGTCCAAGTACGCGACCCGCATGGGCGGCGCCACCAACCACCGCTTCGGGCTCTACGACGGGGTGCTGATCAAGGACAACCACATCGCCGTCGCCGGCGGCGTCGCCAAGGCCGTCCGGGCCGCCAAGGCCGCCGGCCTCGATGGCGTCCAGGTGGAATGCGACACCCTCGCCCAGGTGGAAGAGGCTCTCGCCGCCGGCGCCGACAGCATCCTCTTGGACAACATGGACACCGGCGCCTTGCGCGAAGCCGTGGCGCTGGCCGGCGGCCGCGTGCCCCTGGAGGCCTCCGGCGGGGTGCGCCTGGAGACCATCCGCGCCATCGCCGAGACCGGCGTCGATTTCGTCTCCGTCGGCGCCATTACCATGGCGGCGCCGTCGGTGGACATCGGTCTCGACCTGGCGCCCGGGTGAGCCGGCAGCCCCAAGGTGGGCTTGGTTATGCGGGCATCTGGCCGCTTGCCCTCGCCATTTAAACGCGGTACTAACGCCGAAGCCGCCCCGCGGCCCACGGCCCCGCGGGAGGGCCCTGATCAGGGAGTGATGGGACCATGGCACGCAAGAAGATCGCCCTCGTCGGGGCCGGCAACATCGGCGGCACCCTCGCCCACCTGATCGGCCTCAAGGAACTGGGGGACGTGGTCCTCTTCGACATCATCAAGGGGGTCCCCCAAGGCAAGGGCCTGGATCTCGCCCAGTCCTCGCCCATCGAGGGCTTCGATTCCCGCATCAGTGGCGCCAACCGCTATACGGCGCTCAAGGGCGCCGACGTGGTCATCGTCACCGCCGGCGTCGCCCGCCGGCCGGGCATGAGCCGCGACGACCTGATCGGCGTCAACACCAAGGTCATGGACGCCGTCGGCGCCGGCATCAAGGCCCATTGCCCCGGCGCCTTCGTCATCTGCATCACCAATCCCCTGGACGCCATGGTATGGGCGCTGCGCGAGGCTTCGGGCCTGCCTCATGCGAAGGTGGTGGGCATGGCCGGGATCCTCGATTCGGCCCGTTTCCGGTATTTCCTGGCCGAGGAGTTCGACGTCTCGGTGGAGGACGTGAGCGCCTTCGTCCTCGGCGGCCACGGCGACACCATGGTTCCCCTGCCGCGCTATTCCACGGTGGCCGGCATCCCCCTGCCGGACCTGGTGAAGATGAAGTGGACGACGGCCAAGAGGATCGACGAGATCGTCCAGAGGACCCGCGACGGCGGCGCCGAGATCATCGGCCTCCTGAAGACGGGATCGGCCTACTACGCGCCCGCCAGCGCCGCCGTGCAGATGGCCGAAGCCTATCTCAAGGACAAGAAGCGCGTGCTCCCCTGCGCCGCCTATCTGAGTGGGGAATACGGCGTCAAGGGCCTCTATGTGGGGGTGCCCTGCGTGATCGGGGCCAAGGGCGTGGAAAGGGTCGTCGAAATCAAGCTGGACCGGGCCGAGAGCGCCATGTTCCGGCGCTCGGTGAAGGGGGTGAAGGACCTGATCGCCATCGTCAAGAGGATGCGCCGCGAGGCCGCCCAGGCCGCCAAGCCCGCCAGGCGCAAAGCCTCCAAGCGCGGCGGCAAGCGATGAGCGCATGAACATCCACGAATACCAGGCCAAGCAGCTGCTTTCCAAGTACGGGGTCGCCGTGCCCCGGGGCGGCGTCGCCTACACCGCCGCCGAGGCCGAGGACATCGCCAAGGAGCTGGGCGGCCCGGTGTGGGTGGTCAAGGCCCAGATTCACGCCGGCGGCCGCGGCAAGGGCGGCGGCGTCAAGGTGGTCCATTCGACGGAAGAGGTCCGCGAGACCGCCCGCGAAATCCTGGGCATGACGCTCATCACCCACCAGACCGGTCCCGCCGGCAAGGAGGTCAAGCGCGTCTATATCGAGGACGGCTGCGACATCGCCCGCGAGCTCTACCTCGGCCTGCTGGTCGACCGGGCGTCGGCGCGCATCACCGTCATGGCCTCCACCGAGGGAGGCATGGACATCGAGGAGGTGGCCGCCAAGACGCCGGAAAAGATCATCAAGGTGGCCATCGACTCGGCCACCGGCATGCAGCCCCATCACGCCCGCAAGATCGCCTTCGGGCTCGGGCTGGAGGGCAAGCAGGTGGGATCGGGCGTCAAGTTCATTCTCGCCATGTACAAGGCCTTCACCGAGCTTGACGCCTCCATCGTCGAGATCAACCCCCTGGTGGTGACGGCCGCGGGCGAGGTTCTGGCGCTGGACGCCAAGATGAACTTCGACGACAACGCGCTCTTCCGCCACAAGGACATAGAAGAGCTGCGCGACGAGGGCGAGGAAGACCCCGCCGAGCTGGAGGCCGCCCGCCACGAGCTCAACTACATCAAGCTGGACGGCAACATCGGCTGCATGGTCAACGGGGCGGGCCTGGCCATGGCCACCATGGACATCATCAAGCTGCACGGCGGCGAGCCGGCCAATTTCCTCGACGTCGGCGGCGGCGCCACCAAGGACCGGGTGACCACGGCCTTCAAGCTGATCCTGTCGGATCCCAACGTGAAGGGAATCCTGGTCAACATCTTCGGCGGCATCATGCGCTGCGACGTGATCGCCGAAGGGGTCGTGTCTGCCGCCCGCGAGGTCAGCCTCGACATACCCCTGGTGGTGCGGCTCGAGGGCACCAACGTGGAGCTGGGCAAGGAGATCCTGGCCGAATCGGGGCTCCCCATCGTATCGGCGGACGATTTCGGCGACGCCGCCCGGAAGGTGGTCGAGGCCGTGAAAAAGGCCGCGTGATGGCCGTCCTCGTCGATTCCAACACCAAGGTCATCTGCCAGGGGTTCACCGGCTCCCAGGGCACCTTCCATTCGGAACAGGCCATCGCTTACGGCACCAACATGGTCGGCGGCGTCACCCCGGGCAAGGGG
>JADFTO010000217.1 GCA_022560215.1 Pseudomonadota bacterium
CAGAAATATTTCCGTAAGGCCTGGGTCCCGGCCAAGCTCAAGTGCGTCGAGGAAGAGGATGTTCCGTCCTGGCTGTGGCGGCGGGTGCCGGACACCGATGCCCCCGGCGGCGACTCCACCAGCGAGGAAACCAGCGCCAAGCAGATCTTCGACCGGATGGCCGGAACCTGGACTTATTGGGGGTGGAAGGCCGGCCATTTCGATTCCGAAGGCGACGCCCGGGCCTATTACGACGAGATGCGCTACATGCTGGCCACCCAGATGGCCGCGCCCAACTCGCCCCAGTGGTTCAACACGGGCCTGCACTGGGCCTACGGCATCGACGGGCCGGCCCAGGGCCATACCTACGTGGATTACAGGACCGGCAAGCTGGTCCACTCGGACTCGGCCTACGAACATCCCCAGCCCCACGCCTGTTTCATCCAGGGCATCGAGGACGACCTGGTCAACGACGGCGGCATCATGGATCTCTGGGTGCGCGAGGCCAGGCTGTTCAAGTACGGCTCGGGCACGGGCACCAATTTCTCGCGCCTGCGCGCCGAAAACGAGAACCTTTCGGGGGGCGGCAAGTCGTCCGGACTGATGAGCTTCCTGAAGATCGGCGACCGCGCCGCCGGCGCCATCAAGTCGGGCGGCACCACCCGGCGCGCCGCCAAGATGGTGGTGGTCGACGTGGACCACCCGGACATCGAGGCCTTCGTCAACTGGAAGGTCCGCGAGGAGCAGAAGGTGGCGGCCCTGGTGGCCGGCTCCCGCCTGTCCGTCCTCCGCCTGAACGGGATCATGGAGGCATGCCAGGAGGGCCCCATGGACCCGGCCTCGAACCCGGCCCTGAAAAATGCCGTCCGCGCCGCGCGCCAGGCCATGATTCCCGAAACCTACATCCAGCGCGTCATGCAGTTCGCCCGCCAGGGCTACACCGAGATGTCCTTCCCGGAATTCGACACCGATTGGGATTCGGAAGCCTACCTCACCGTCTCTGGCCAGAACTCCAACAACACCGTGCGCCTGTCAAACGACTTCCTGAAGCGGGTTTTGGAAGACGGCGAATGGGAACTGGTGCGCCGCACCGACGGCGGCGTCGAAAAGCGCATCCGGGCCTGCGACCTGTGGGAGCAGATCGGCTACGCCGCCTGGGCCTCGGCCGATCCCGGCCTGCAGTTCGACACCACCATCAACGAATGGCATACCTGCCCCGAAAGCGGCCGCATCAACGCTTCCAACCCGTGCTCGGAATACATGTTCCTGGACGACACGGCGTGCAACCTGGCGTCCCTCAACCTGGCCGCCTTCCTGGGAGAGGACGGCGCCTTCCGGGTCGAGGACTTCGAACACGCGGTGCGCCTGTGGACGTTGACCCTGGAAATCTCGGTGCTGATGGCCCAGTTCCCGTCGCCCCGCATCGCCGAGTTGTCTTACGAGTTCCGCACGCTGGGGTTAGGTTTCGCCAACATCGGCGGCTACCTGATGGCCTCGGCCATCCCCTACGACTCGGACACGGGCCGCGCGTTGTGCGGCGCCATTTCCGCCCTCATGACCGGCACCGCCTACGCCACCTCGGCCGAGATTGCCGGCGAGATGGGCGCCTTCCCCCGCTACGGGGAAAACCGCAACGCCCTGCTCAGGGTCATCCGCAACCACCGCCGCGCGGCTTACGGCGACAAGGCCGGTTACGAGGGCCTGTCCGTGGCGCCGGTGCCGCTCGACGGGGACGCCTGTCCCGACAAGGCCCTGGTGAACGCGGCCCGCTGGTCCTGGGACAAGGCCCTGGAGCTGGGCCTGGAACACGGCTTCCGCAACGCCCAGGTCAGCGTCATCGCGCCCACGGGCACCATCGGGCTTGTGATGGACTGCGACACCACCGGCATCGAGCCCGACTTCGCCCTGGTCAAGTTCAAGAAGCTGGCCGGCGGGGGCTGTTTCAAGATCATCAACCGGATGGTGCCTCGGGCGCTGGCCGCCCTCGGCTACGGCGAGTCCCGGATCGACGACATGAGCCGCTACGTGATCGGCCGCGGCACCCTGGACGGGGCGCCGGGAATCGACCACCGGGCGCTCGCCGACAAGGGGTTCACGGAGTCCGCCATCGCCGCCGTCGAGAAGGCCCTGAATGATGCCTTCGACATCAAGTTCGCCTTCACCAAATGGATCCTGGGAGAAGACTTCTGTATCGAAACCCTGGGCCTGGACCCCGAACGCCTGGGCGATCTTTCCTTCGACATGCTGAAGGCCCTCGGCTTCTCCAGTGAACGGATCGCCGAAGCCAATACCTACGTCTGCGGGACCATGACGCTCGAGGGCGCGCCGCACCTCAAGCCTGAACACGCGGCCGTGTTCGACTGCGCCAGCTCCTGTGGCCGGCTGGGAAGGCGGTATCTCTCCGCCGAAAGTCACATCCGCATCATGGCGGCGTGCCAGCCCTTCGTGTCGGGCGCCATATCCAAGACCATCAACATGCCCAACGACGCCACCATCGAGGACTGCAAGGACGCCTACATGCTGGCCTGGCGCCTGGGCCTCAAGGCCATCGCCCTCTACCGGGACGGATCGAAACTGTCACAGCCTCTCCAGGCATCCCTGCTGGACGACGACGACGACGAGGCGGCCCAGGACATGGCCGGGGAAATCACCGCCCCGCCGGCGGCGATCCAGGCCAGCGCCGCCGACGAACGCATCGCCGCCACCACGGTCGAGAAGTACGTGATCAGCCGCGACCGCCTGCCCCACCGGCGCAAGGGCTACACCCAGAAGGCCAAGGTGGGCAACCACAAGGTCTACCTGCGCACCGGCGAATACGAGGACGGCAAGCTGGGCGAGATTTTCATCGACATGCACAAGGAAGGCGCCGCCTTCCGCAGCATGATGAACAACTTCGCCATCGCCATCTCGATCGGGCTGCAGTACGGGGTTCCCCTCGAGGAATACGTGGAAGCCTTCACCTTCACCCGCTTCGAGCCCTCCGGCATCGTCGAAGGCAACGACACCATCAAGATGGCCACGTCCATCCTGGACTACATCTTCCGCGAGCTGGCCGTCTCGTACCTGGGACGCAACGACTTGGCCCACGTCAAGCCCGACGACCTGGAGCCCGACTGCCTGGGCAGCGGCAACGGCGAGGGCGATCTCCCCGAGGTCCCCGACACCGGCTCCATGGAGGCGTTCGGGCGCCTGGCCAGCCAGGGTTACGTGCGTGGCAGGTTCCTGGTGATCAAGGGCGCCAAGGACAACGGCGAGCGGGTGGTGGCGAAAGAGGCGGGCGGAACAGGCGGCGGTGTCGCCGCCGAATCGGTGTACCTGGACGCGGCCGTCGCCGATGGAGGCGCCGGCGGCATGGGCGATCACATGGTTCTGTTCCGCGACGCCAAGATGAAAGGCTATGAAGGCGACGCCTGCGACGAGTGCGGCAACTTCACATTGGTCCGCAACGGCACCTGCTTGAAATGCCTGACATGCGGCGGAACCAGCGGGTGTTCCTGAGATGACCCGCAAGAGATCCTCCCTGGGAAACTTGGAGCGGTGTCCGGCGTCTTCCGTCGGGCCCGCTCCACTTTTTTCCCGGACTTCGAATAATTCCCTCCGCCTGTGGGACGAAAGCATGTGACGGCCCGGCAAGAGGCCCGCCTCGATGCGTCCTCGCCCGCCGTCCAATGGCGCCACGTCCCCCGGCATTTCCATGGCTTCATCTCAGGGCTCAGGCCCTCCCCGGTCGAGCACGCCAACGCCGTGGCAGTGGTGGACGAGACCGGCTGCCCCAAGAAGGGGACGCACACGGTGGGCGTGGCCCGGCAATATTGCGGGGCCACGGGGAAGATCGATAACTGCGTCATGACGGTGCATCTCGGTTACGCCACGAAGGACTTCCACACGCTGATCGACAGCGACCTGTACCTGCCGGAGGACACGTGGTGTGCGAACCCTGTGCGGCGTCGTGCAGCCGGGATTCCGGACACGGTAACGTTCCGGCCGAAGTGGCGTGTCGCACTGGACATGCTCCGGCACGCCCTGAGGAACGGTGTACGGTTCCGCTGGCTGACGGCGGACGAAGACTATGGCAAGGCCCCGGAGTTCCGACGCGGCGTACAGGAAGCGGGGCTGCTGTACATGCTGGAGATCCCCCGCACGATCTGGGGCTGGACACAGACGCCGCGCTTGGTGGAACAGCCCGAATATGCCGGTACGAGCCGTCCAGCGAAGAAGCCGCGCCTGGCCCCCGGCACGACACCGGCCCGGCGAGTCGACGTCCTGTGGCCCCGCGGCGGCCCGCGCTGGGACACGTTCCACGTCAAGAACACCGAAAAGGGGCCGGTGGTGTGGCAGGCGCGCCGCACTCGATTCGTGGTCAGTCAGGACGGCCTTCCCACCGAGCACGTCACCCTCGTGGTCGCCCGCAACGTCGCGGCCGGTGAGGTCAAGTACTTCCTGTCGAACGCCCCGGCGGACACGCCGCTGGCCGTGCTCTTGCAC
>JADFTO010000029.1 GCA_022560215.1 Pseudomonadota bacterium
GCTTCCGTTAAACTCGCTTCATTGCGAATATGGCTGCGATTTAATGAGTCGGTGGCCTAGAGGCCCCCCGGTCAGGGCAGTTCGCGGACCACCCGCATGCCGATGCCGTAGCTCTTGACCCGGGCGTCGTTCTTGAAGCGCCAGGCCGAACGGGCGTTCTTGCTGAAGTAATACCAGGACCCGCCGCGCATGACCCGGTTCCGGCAATCGCCGTCCAGCCGCGCCCGGCCGTCGGCGGGCGCCCCCTGGTGGGAGGGAGTCCAGCAGTCCTCGACCCATTCCCAGATGTTGCCGTGCATGTCGTGGAGGCCGAAGGGATTGGGGGCGAAAGAGCCGACCGGGGCCGACTCTTTCTGGCTCCACTTGCTGCCGCAGTCCCGGCAATTGGCGAGATTCTTCCCCACCTCGTCTCCCCAGGAGAATTCGCTGGTGGTCCCGGCGCGGGCCGCGTATTCCCATTCGGCTTCCGTCGGCAGGCGGTAGGTCTTGCCGGTCTTGGCGCCGAGCCACTCGACGTAGGCCTTGGTGTCGTTCCAGGTGATGTTGATCACCGGCCGCCGGCCGCGGCCCCACTTGTGGTCGTCTGGCATGCGGCCGCAACCGCCGTCGTCGAAGCAGGCCCCCCATTCCTCGAAGGTGAGCTCGAACTTGCCCATGGCGAACGGGCGGCCGAGCGTCACCCGGTGGGCGGGTCGTTCGTACTCGTGACGCCCGTCCGTGCCCATGACGAAGGCGCCGGCGGGCAGGACCACCATTTCCGGGCACGCGACACAGTCGCGGAAGGTGTCGCCCGGCTCCTGGGCCTGGCCGGCGTTCGCCGGCGCCGCCATGAGGAATCCAAGAAGGGCCAGAATGGCCGGGACGGAGCCCTTGTCCATCACGGTCCTTCTCCGGCTGCGGTTCGTTTGCTCAACAGGAAGACGGCCTGTTCGCCGAGAAGGTTGGCGGCGAAAGGCGCGGAGCCGATGCGCCGCGCCCGTCCCTTGTGATTCAGGAAGATGCTGCGCTCGACGGTGATGTTCAGCTCCCGGCACAGCTCCTGGAAGTCCTTGATGGAGCAGAAGTGGATGTTGGGGGTCTCGTGCCACTGGTAGGGCAGGGTTTCGTTCACCGGCATGCGGCCCCGCGACGCCAGGTACCAGCGGATCCGCCAGTAGGCGAAGTTGGGGAACGACACGATGGCCCGCCTGCCGATGCGCATCAGGTGTTCGAGCACCGACTTCGGCGCGTGCATGGCCTGCAGGGTCTGGCTCAGGACCACGTAGTCGAAGGCGTCGTCGGGATAATCCTTGAGGTCCCTGTCGGCGTCGCCCTGGATGACGGAAAGCCCGCTGCTGACGCAGGCGTTGACGCCCGCGGTGCTGATTTCCAGGCCCCGTCCGTCCACCTGCTTGAAGGTGGCGAGGTAGTCGAGCAAGGCGCCGTTGCCGCAGCCGACGTCGAGCACCCGCGTCGAGGGCTCGATCATGTCGGCGATGAGTTGCAGATCGACGCGAATCGACTTGCGGTCGGCCTCCTCCATCATGGCCTGGGCAGGCCGCGGTGTTCCGAGGCGCCGTCGAGGAAACCCCGGAAAACCCTGTGGAACTCCGGCTCGTCGAGGAGGAAAGCGTCGTGGCCCTTGTCGGATTCGATCTCGGCGAAGCTGACGTTGGCGGCCACCGCGTTCAAGGCGTGCACGATCTTCAGGTTTTCGTCGGTCGGGAACAGCCAGTCGCTGGTGAAGGAAAAGATGCAAAACCGGGTCTTTTTGCCGCGGTAGGCGTTGGCCAGCACGCCGCCGTATTCCGCTTCCAGGTCGAAATAGTCCATGGCCCGGGTGATGTAGAGATACGAATTGGCGTCGAAGCGGTCGACGAAGGTGATGCCCTGGTGGCGCAGGTAGCTTTCCACCTGGAAGTCGGCCTCGAACCCGTAGGTGACGGCCGTGCGGTCCTGCAGGCGCCGCCCGAACTTGCTTTGCAGGGCGCGTTCGGACAGATACGTGATGTGGGCCGCCATGCGCGCCACGGCGAGCCCCCGGTGGGGACGCGTTCCCTTCTTCAAATAGGCGCCCCCGCACCAGTCGGGATCGGCCATGATGGCCTGGCGGCCGACCTCGTGGAAGGCGATGTTCTGGGACGAATGGTGGGCGGCGGTGGCGATGGGGACGGCGGCGAACACCCGGTCCGGGAACGAAGCCGCCCATTGCAGGACCTGCATGCCGCCGAGCGACCCGCCGGTGACCACGAACAGCTCATCTATGCTTAAGTGGTCGAGCAGCATGGCCTGGGCGCGCACCATGTCGCCGATGGTGATGACGGGGAAGTCCAGGCCCCAGGGTTCGCCCGTTGCCGGGTTGGTCTCCACCGGCCCCGCCGTGCCCATGCAGCCGCCGAGGATGTTGACGGAGACGATGAAGTACCGGTTCGTGTCCAGGGTCTTCCCCGGTCCCACCATCAGGTCCCACCACCCGGACTTGCCGGTGACGGGGTGTGTATCGGCGACGAATTGATCGCCGGTCAGGGCGTGGCAGACGAGGATGGCGTTTGTCTTGTCCTCGTTGAGTTCGCCGTAGGTCTGGTAGGCGACGGGAAAATCGGTGAGTTCGGCCCCGCAGTCGAGCTTAAGGGGCCGTTCCCCGCCCAGGATCACCCGATGGCCGCCGGGAACGGGGCCCTCGGTGCCCGCGCGGGCGGGACGCGCCCCGCCGGTAATCGAAGACGTCATAAACGATTCCAACCCTGTATCCGCCTTGGGATACGGGCATCATAGCGAGTGGGTCCTATGATTCCAGGCCAAGAGTGTCAATGTTTTCTTTGATTTTAAGGGGACATGCCATTATCACTCCGATTTTAAGGGGACATGCCATTATCACTCCCGAATTCCCGAACCGTATCACCCCCCTAAATCCTGGCCTGTCTGGATAGCTCGTGCCCAAGTCTTCGATGAAAGCGGAAGAACAACTGGACGCATTGCGGCGGGAAATCGACGCAATCGATTCATCCATCCACGACCTCCTGATGCAACGCACGGACGTGGTGGAGAAGGTGCGCGACCTCAAGCGCCCCTACAGGATCAAGATCCGTCCTGCCCGCGAGGCGGAAATCCTCTACCGCCTGGTGTCCGAGCACAAGGGGCCGTTTCCCAAGCGGGAACTGGTCCGCATGTGGCGGGAATTGATCGTGGCCACCCTTTCCATGGAGGGGCCTTTCTCGGTCGCCGTCCACATGCCCGAGGACGGGAGCGGCGTCTGGGACCTGGCGCGCGACCAGTACGGTTCCTTCACGCCGATGACCGCGCACGTGTCCGCGCGCCGGGTTATCGAAGCCGTGCGAAGCCAGCAGGCGACCGTGGGCGTCCTTCCCTTGCCCAGACGCGACGACGCCGACCCGTGGTGGCGGCATCTGGCGGCCGAGGATCGGGACGCGCCCCGGATCATCGCCCGCCTGCCCTTCACCGGGCCCGGCGGCGGCATGGGCGCCGAGGCGCTGGCCATCTGCCCCGTGGCGCAGGAGCCGACGGGCCGGGACTGCACCTATGTCGCCATCGAGGCGGAAGAGCAAATCGGCCTGGTCCGCCTGGGCTCCGCCCTCGAGGGGGCCGGCCTGCCTTGCGCCTACACCGCCTCCTGGCACGACGACGAGGAGCCCGGGAGATGGCTGTATCTGGCCGAGGTGACGGTATACCTGGCCCCCGACGACAGGCGCATCAAACGGCTGCTCGAGGACATCGCCTTGGCCGGCGCCCGCTCGATCCACCTCGGCGGCTACGCGAAACCCCTGGAGCCCTGGGAACTGGAGGTGGAAGCCTCGAGAGGCCTGAGCAAAGCGGCAGACAAAACCGCCCGCAAGGGCACGGCGGCGAAAACCCGGAAGACGTCCCCGTGAGCGCCCTGAACGCCCGGCCCGGCATCATGGACATCACACCCTACGTCGGCGGGGAGTCCACCCTGCCCGGACGGGAGCGGGTCATCAAGCTCGCCTCCAACGAAGGGGCGCTGGGGCCGAGCCCCAAGGCGACGGCGGCCTATGAGGCGGCCGCCGGCGAGCTGCACCGCTACCCCGACGGCGAGTGCCTGGACCTGCGCCGGGCCATCGGCCGCCGCCATGGGCTGGATTGGACCCGCATCGTCTGCGGCGCCGGTTCCGACGAGTTGATCGCCCTGCTCTGCCGCGCCTATGCCGGCCCCGGGGACGAGGTCCTGCACGCGGAACACGGATTCCTCATGTACCCCATCGCCGCCAAGGCGGCCGGCGCAAAGCCCGTGGCCGCCCCGGAAACCGGCCTCAAGGCAGATATCGACGCGCTCATTCAACGGGTCACGGGGCGGACCCGGCTGCTTTTCCTGGCCAACCCCAACAACCCCACGGGCACCTACCTTTCCGGGGCCGAGTTGAGGCGCCTCAGGGACGAATTGCCCGATGACGTGCTGCTGGTCATCGACGCGGCCTATGCGGAATACGTCACTCTCGAGGACTATTCGCCGGGCGCCGACTTGGTGAGCAAGGGCGGCAACGTGGTGATGACCCGAACCTTTTCCAAGATCCACGCCCTCGGCGGGGCGCGCCTGGGGTGGGCCTACTGCCCGCCGGCCATAGCCGACGTGCTGAACCGGGTGCGCAACCCCTTCAACGTCAGCAGTCCGGCCCAGGCCGCCGGCCTTGCCGCCATCGACGATACGGAATTCACGAACAGGGCCCTGGACCACAACGAGACCTGGCGGCCCTGGCTCGCCGGGCGGCTGGAGGAGCTGGGGCTGGAGGTGCCGTCCATCACCGGGAACTTCGTGCTCGCGCGCTTTCCCCTGAATTCCGGCAGGACCGCGGATGACGCCGACCGGCATCTCAAGGACCACGGCATCATCGTTCGCCGCATGGCCGCCTACGGCCTGCCCGATTGCTTGCGAATCACGGTCGGACTCGAGGACGAAATGCGCGCCGTGACCGATGCCCTGGCTGAGTTCCTGAAATGAGCGGCGGCGTCCATTTCCGGCGCCTGGCCATCATCGGCATGGGGCTGATCGGGTCTTCGCTGGCCCGGGTGGTGCGCAACCATGGCCTGGCCGACCACATCGCGGCGGCCGCCAGGACCCAAGCCACCATCGACACGGTCCAGCGCCTCGGCCTCGCCGACAGCGTCACCACCGAGGCCGCCGTTGCCGCCGCCGGCGCCGACCTGGTGATGATCTGCACGCCGCTCGGCGTCTACTCAGAAATCGCGGAGGCCATGGCGCCCGCCCTCGAGGCCGGGGCCATCGTCAGCGATGTCGGCTCCGTCAAGCGCACCGCCTTCTCCGACATCCAGCCGCATTTGCCCGCCGGCGTCCACCTGGTTCCCGGGCACCCGGTGGCGGGCACCGAGCACTCGGGTCCGGAATCCGGTTTCGCCGAACTGTTCGAGGGCCGCTGGTGCATCCTCACCCCGGGCGAGGACACCGAGGAAGGAGCCGTCGAGACGGTGGCGGCGCTCTGGCGGCGGGCCGGCATGTCGGTCGAGGTCATGGACGCCGCCCACCACGACCAGGTAATGGCCATCACGTCCCATCTGCCGCACCTGATCGCCTACACCATCGTCGGCACCGCCACCGACCTGGGGGAACGCCTGCAACGGGAAGTGGCCAAGTTCTCCGCCGGGGGGTTCAGGGACTTCACCCGCATCGCGGCCTCGGACCCGGTCATGTGGCGCGACGTCTTCCTGGCCAACAGCGAGGCGGTGCTCGAGATGCTGGGCCGCTTCAACGAGGACCTGACGGCCCTGCAACGGGCCATCCGCCGGGGCCAGGGGGAGGTCCTGGAAGACACCTTCGCCCGCACCCGGGCCATCCGCCAGGGGGTCATCGACGCCAAGCAGGCTTGAGGGCGGATTCCGCTTGCCTCGTCCCGCGCCGCCCCGGGGCCGCCCGCCCGCGCCCGGTTGATCGGGCCGCGGCTTGAGGCTATGACTTAACCCGTCCACCCGGGGATGCACGCCCCTTCCGCGCCGCCCCAAAACTCGCCGAGAAAGGATCGGGCAGGAGAATGACGGAACTCAGACACGACTGGACGCGGCGGGAAATCCTCGATGTCTTCGGGCTGCCCTTCGCCGACCTGATCTTCCAGGCCCAGGCCGTCCACCGCCGCCATTGGGACCCCAATTCGGTGCAGTTGAGCACGCTCTTGTCCATCAAGACGGGCGGCTGCGCCGAGGACTGCAAGTACTGCGCCCAAAGCGCCGCTTACGAGACGGGGCTCCAGGCGTCGCGCTTGATGGACGGGGTGGACGTGCGCCGCGCCGCGCGCAAGGCCAGGGACTCAGGCGCCAGCCGCTTCTGCATGGGGGCGGCGTGGCGGGAGCTGAAGGACCGGGACCTGGACGCGGTCACGGGCCTGGTGCGCGATGTCAAGGCATTGGGGCTGGAGACCTGCATGACCCTCGGCATGCTGACGGACGCCCAGGCCCGGGCCCTGAAGGTTGCCGGGCTCGACTACTACAACCACAACATCGACACCTCGCCGGAATTCTACGGCCAAGTGATCACGACGCGGACCTACGCAGACCGGCTGAAAACCCTGGACGCCGTCCGCGCCGCCGGCATGAAGGTCTGCGCCGGCGGCATCATAGGCATGGGCGAGAGCCGCGATGACCGGGCCGGCATGCTGGAGACCCTGGCCAACCTGGAGCCCCATCCGGAAAGCGTGCCCATCAACATGCTGGTTCCCATCCCCGGCACGCCGCTGGGCTCCGTGGAGCCGCTGGAGCCCCTGGAGCTGGCGCGCACCATCGCCGTCGCCCGCGTCCTCATGCCCTTATCCTACGTCCGCCTGTCGGCCGGCCGGAAAAGCTTGAGCGACGAGGCCCAGGCGCTGTGTTACCTCGCCGGGGCCAATTCCATCTTTTACGGGGACATGCTGCTGACCGCCGACAATCCGGACGTCGCGGCCGACCGCGCGCTCTTCGACCGCCTGGGGCTGAAGGCGGCGGCCGGCGGGGCTTGAGGCGCGGGCGAAGCGGTTTCGATAAGTCAGCGCAGCGGATTGATGGATCGCTTCCAGATTCGCCCTAGGCAGGGAACTGGGCCAATTCGGCCGTCAGCCTCTCCAGGGCGCCGGCGTCGATTTTCGGGCTGTACCCGGCGGCCATGACCAGGGCACCGTCTTCGAAGCCGAGGGGGTCGCCGAACAGGTGCTCCCGGGCCTTGAGATAGCCGTTGAATTCGCCCGCGTTGCGGATGGTGGACCGGGCCACGCAGGCCTCCATCCAGTTGCAGATCTCGCTGCCCAGGCCGTCGCCGAGCACGGGCTCCATGCCCCCGGCCCTGACCCGTTCCAGGCCCTCCCTCAGGCGGGCCAGGCCGCCGAAACGCTTGAGCTTGAGCTTGCAGAAGCCGACCCCGTCGATGTCCGCCGCCCGCTCGATGTCGTCCAGGGTGCAGATGGATTCGTCCAGCATCACCGGTATGGCGGAAGACCGCGCCACGGCGGCGTTGGCGTCCCAGTCCTGGGAAGGGCAGGGCTGCTCGAACAGCTCGACGCCGTCTGGATCGACCGCAGACGCGAAGCGGCATCCCTGGTCCCTGTCATAGGCGCGGTTGGCGTCGATGCGGAAGGTTGCCCGCCCGGCCGCGGCCTCCTGGATGGCGGCGACGCGCTTGAGGTCGGCCTCCAGGTCCTTGCCGACCTTGATCTTGAAGGTCCTGTAGCCTTTTTCCAGGAGGGCCTCGATCTCGGCGGGGATGTCGTCCGGCTCGAGACTGCTGACATGGGAGTGAATGGGCAGGCGGACCGCCTGCGTGACCTCCAGCAGGGGCGCGCCCTCGAGGCATTCCAGCGCCGTCACCAGGGCCGTCGTCGCCACGGGGCTCTCGGTGAAGCGCTCGAGGGCCATCGCCTTGGCGTCGCCTGCGGCCATGCCGATCACGCCCGCCGCCAATTCGCCCAGGTGCGCCCAGCCGCCGGCCCTGGTCTCGGCGCTGGACCCCGGCGAGATGTGGCCGTCGCCGAAGCCGCTCCTCCCCGCGTCGTCCCGGACCTCCACAAGGAAGGGCTCGAATTCATCGAAGGTCCGGTAGGAAAGGTGGAAGGGCCGGTGGAGCGGCATGCGAAGACGCCGGATGGCAACAGACGTGATGGTCATTATCAGTAACCTTTGGTATCAGTTCACGATATGCAAACGCCTGATCGGACGGCCGGGAACAACGGCTCGGACGGCGTTGACGATGGCATCGGTGTCGATGCCATGGTGACGGTAGAGGTCGCGGACGGTGCCGGTCTGGCCGAAGTGCTCGACCCCGAGGGATATGACCGGGTGGCCATAGACGCCGCCGAGCCAGCTCAACGTGGCCGGATGGCCGTCGATTACGGTGACGATTCCGCAGTCGCGCGACAGGGGTTTCAGGAGCCGCTCGATATGGCTCATGGCATCGGTTTGGCCGCGCAGGCGCGCCCGCTCCGCCGCCTGCCATCCGGCGTTCAGGCGATCCGCCGAGGTGATGGCCAGCACCCCAACGTCGCGCCGGTCCTCCGAGATCAACCCGGCCGCCATGATCGCTCCGGGGGCCACCACGCCCGTGTAGGCGATCACGACTTCCGCGTTCGGGCCCGGTTCGCGCATCCAATAGGCCCCGTCGATGATGCCGCCGAGCAACGCCGGGGTCATCTTCCGGCCCGGCTGCTCGATGCGCCGGCTCGACAGGCGGAGATAGACCGAGCCACCGGTCTCGTCGCGCAGCCAGTTCCCCTCCTCGTGCCGGTCGCCGCCGTCGCGCTGGATGTAGTCGAAAGCCCAGGCAAGAATGACTCCGAGCTCGTCGACAAAGGCCGGCTCGAACGCGGCCAACCCGTCCTGGGCCATGCCGATCAAAGGCGTGCCGATTGATTGATGCGCCCCGCCCTCCGGCGCCAGGGTGATGCCGGATGGCGTGCCGACGACGATAAAGCGCGAATCCTGATAGCAGGCATAGTTGAGCGCATCCAGACCGCGCTGGATGAAGATGTCGTAGAGAGTGCCGATCGGCAGCAGCCGTATGCCAAACAGGGAATGGGAGAGGCCAAGGGCGGAAAGCAAGGTAAACAGGTTCATCTCGGCAATGCCGAGTTCGAAGTGCTGGCCCTCGGGCCCGGACTCCCATTTCAGGGCCGAGGCGACCTGTTCCTGCCGGAAGACGTCGGCGGAGTGTTCCCTGGCGAAGAGGCCCCGGCGATTCACCCAGGCCCCGAGATTGGTTGACACCGTGACGTCGGGAGAGGCGGTCACGATGCGCTCGGCGAGTTGTGTCTTCCCGCCGGCGAGATCGTTCAGGATTCTGCCGAAACCGTCTTGCGTCGAGGCGACATGGGCCACCCTGTAGGAAAGGGTTTCAGGCACTTCGACGTATTTCGCCGTCATGCGGCGCCGGCCTTTGGCATTGAAGGGCACGGCATCGAGAAAGGTCCTGAGCTTCTCCGTCGCCAGGGTGAGACCTTCGAAAGGCTCCCATTCATGACCTGAGCGAACGTTCATGGAGGCGCGAAAGCCTTCCATCTGCTGAGGGGTCATGAGGCCCGAGTGATTGTCCTTGTGCCCTTGAATCGGCAGGCCGAAGCCTTTGATCGTGTAGGCGATGAAACAGACGGGCCTGTCATGGTCGATGCTCTCGAACGCCGCGAGCAGGGTCGCCAGGTCATGTCCGCCGAGATTGGTCATGAGCCGATGGAGCTCATCGTCCGAATGGCCCTCGATGAGGCGGGTCACCGGACTCTGGCCGCCGAAATCGTCCAGGAGCCGCCTGCGCCAAGCCTCTCCTCCCTGAAAGGTCAGCGCCGAGTAGAGCTGATTCGGACAGAGGTCGATCCAGTCGCGGAGCTTGCCGCCCCCCGGTTCCGCAAAAGCGGCCTCGAGAAGATGCCCGTATTTCAGGGCGACGACTTCCCAGCCCATATTGTGGAACAGATCTTCAATCCGCCCGTAGAGGCCTTCATGGATCACGGCGTCGAGGCTTTGGCGGTTGTAATCGATGATCCACCAAGTGTTGCGCAGCCCATGTTTCCAGCCTTCCAGCAGGGCCTCGAAGACATTGCCTTCGTCGAGTTCGGCATCGCCCACCAGGGCCACCATGCGCCCTGCGGGCCGATCCTTGGACCAGCCTTTTGCGCGGACGTAGTCCTGAACCAGACTGGCGAACGACGTCATGGTGACACCGAGGCCGACGGAACCCCCGGAGAAATCCACATCATCGGTGTCCTTCGTCCGGGAGGGATAGGGTTGCGCCCCGCCGAATTCGCGGTAGCGCTCCAGGTTCTCCCGCGTCTGGTTGCCGAGGAGGTATTGGATCGCATGGAACACGGGACTCGCGTGGGGTTTGACGGCCACCCGGTCCTCGGCGCGAAGGACATGGAAATAAAGGGCCGTCATCACGCCGACCAGAGAGGCCGAGGACGCCTGGTGGCCTCCGACCTTGAGACCGTCCTCGTTCGGCCTCAGGAAATTCGCGTTGTGGATCATCCAGGTGGAGAGCCAGAGAACTTTCCGCTCCAGCTCGGCGAGGTATCTCAAGCGTTCGTCGCGGTGAATGATCGATTCTCCTCTTCGTCCGCAATGGTAGAGCACTATCCAGTTAGTTGGAATCAATTTGATGGGAGAAAATCGGTCATGCGGGCCTGCGGAATTGTCAGCGCCCGTGAAAACGAACAATAATATCCGAGTTTGGTTCGAGTCGGGCAAACCGGAAATGCGGCCTCCCGCCGAAGGCCGCCCGAGAGGCGATGCCATGTCCAGAAGGTCGAGAACCTGCCTGCCGGCGGCCCTGTTGTTCGCGGCCCTGATCGGGCTCGGCGAGGCGGCTGAACCGGCCATGGCGCCGGTACCCGGCGGCACCTTCGTCATGGGCGATTCCGAGGGCGACGCCAACGAGACGCCAAGGCCGGTGACGGTGGCGCCGTTCCGGATCATGCGCCTGGAGGTCACCAACCGCCAGTTCGCGGCCTTCGTGGCCGCCACCGGGCAGCGGACCGACGCGGAAGATTCGGGCGCCGGCTACGTCTGGGACGGAAGCTGGCGGCTGGTGCCCGGGGCGGACTGGCGCCACCCGGAAGGCCCCGGCAGTTCCATCGTCGCCAAGGACGACCATCCCGTGGTCCAGGTCTCGGCCCGTGACGCCACGGCCTTCTGCGCCTGGCGCGGCCTCAGGCTGCCCGGCGAGGCCGAGTGGGAGTTCGCCGCCCGCGGCACCGACGGGCGCCGCTACCCGTGGGGCATGGAGTTCCCCGGCGCCGGGGCGCGGGCCAACTCAGGCACCGTGGAATGCTGCGCCGCCGATGCGGACGACGGTTATTCGCGGACCGCCCCGGTGGGCAGATTTCCAGCCGGCGCTTCGCCCTTCGGCATCCTGGACATGGCCGGCAACGTCTGGGAATGGACGGCCAGCCCTTTTCCCGGGAAGCCGGGGCTGATCTCGTTGCGCGGCGGCGGCTGGGGCAACAACCCCTATTGCCTGCGCGCCGCATACCGCCACGGCAATCCCCCCGACATCGCCCTCGACATGGTGGGTTTCCGCTGCGCCGGGGACCCGTGAGCCGGTTGTCTTAAGGCCCGGCCCCCCTATTTTCCCTTGAACCGGGGAGGGCGTTTCTCCATGAAGGCGCGCCGGCCCTCGATGTAGTCCTGGCTGGCGAAGGCGGCGCCCTCCAGGTCCCGGCAGGCGTCCAGGTCGCGGGCGTCCGGGTCCTTGCGCGTCTCGTTGATGATGAACTTCATGGACTTGACCGTCAGCGGCGCGTTGGCGGCGACGGTCTTGGCGTAATCGACGACGAAGTCCCTGAGCTCCTCTTCGGGCACCACTTTCTGGACCAGGCCGATGCGCAGCGCTTCCTCGGCATCGATCCTGCGGGCCGAGAAGGTGATGTCGCGGGCGGCGCCCGGGCCGATGGTGTCCACCAGGCGCTTCAGCCCCTCGAAGGGGTAGCCCAGGCCGAGCTTGGCCGCCGGCAGGCCGAACTTGGACTTCTCCGAACAGAAGCGGAGGTCGCACGATACGGCCAGCGCCAGGCCGCCGCCCAGGCAGAAGCCGTCGATCATGGCGATGGTCGGCTTGGGCAGGGCGTGGATGCCGTCGTAGACGGCCCTGACGCGGGTGTTGTATTGGATGATCGCCTCCCTATCGCCGCGTTCGTCCTCGAACTTGGAGATGTCGGCGCCCGACACGAAGGCCTTGCCGCCGGCGCCGGTGATGACGACGACGCGGATGCCGTCGTCGGCGATGAAGTCCTCCAGGCAGGCTTCCACGGCGTCCCACATATCGAGGGAAACGGCGTTGTGGCGTTCCGGGTTGTTGAAGGTCAGGAGGCCGATGCCGTCGAATTTCTCCGACAGGATCTTGTCGCTGCTCATGGGCTAAAGTCTCCTCAGATCACGTTGCGTTGGCGCAGGTCCCGGATCTCGTCCGGGCTAAGTCCCAGGCCGGCGAGGATTTCGTCCGTGTGCTGGCCGCGTTCCGGCGGGGCGGTGGCGATCTTGCTCGGCGTGCGGCTCAAGCGCATGGGCTGGGACAACATAAATGTGTCGCCGAAGGCGGGGGACTGGGCTTCCTCTGCGATGCCGAGGTGTTTTACCTGAGGATCGGCGAAGACGCCGGCCATGTCGTTGATCGGGCCCGTGGGCACGCCGGCCTCCGTCAGCATCTCGATCCAATGGGCGCTGGGCTTCTCCCTGGTGCGCTCGGAGATCAGGGCGTTGAGGGCGTCCCGGTTCTCCGAGCGCTTGGTGTTGGCATCGAAGCGCTCGTCCTCCATCCACTCCTCGGCGCCGAACGCCCGGCAGAAACGGCCCCAGATCCGCTCGCCGACGACGGCGATGTTGATGTGGCCGTCGGCGGTCGGGAAGACGCCGGTGGGGATGGACGTGGGATGGTTGTTGCCGGCCTGCTTCGGCACCTCGCCCTTCATCAGGTAGCGGGCGGCCTGGAAGTCGAGCATGAACACCTGGGCCTGCAGGAGGGAGCCGTACACCCATTGGCCACGCCCCGACTCCTGGCGCTCGATCAGGGCGATCAGGATTCCCATGGCGCAGAACAGGCCCGCCGTCAGGTCGGCGATGGGGATTCCCACCCGCATGGGGCCGCGTCCAGGCTCGCCGGTGATCGACATCAGGCCGCCCATCCCTTGGGCGATCTGATCGAAGCCCGGCCGGTCCTTGTAGGGCCCGTCCTCGCCGAAGCCGGAGATGCTGCCCAGGATGATGCGCGCATTGACGGCGCTCAAAGCCTCGTAATCGATGCCCAGGCGGCGCTTCACGTCGGGGCGGAAGTTTTCGACCACCACGTCGGCGCCCTCGACCAGGCGCATGAAGAGCGCCAGCCCTTCCGCCTCCTTCAGGTTGAGCGTCAGGGAGCGCTTGTTCCGCTGCAGGTTCTGGAAGTCGGGCGTGTGGCGTTTGGCGCCCAGCGCGCCGTCCGCCTCCAGGGCTTCGGGCATCTCGATCTTGATGGTGTCGGCGCCCCAGTCGGCGAGCTGGCGCACGCAGGTGGGACCCGAGCGCACCCGGGTGAGGTCGAGAACCTTGATCCGTTTCAAGGCATCGGATGCCGGTAAGTGAGACATGGCCGAATACTTTCGAAGAAGGCGCTTGGCCGGATGGGGAGCGCGTTTCCGGGGATTGGCGGCGGCCAGATTACCCCTTTCCGGCGCTCAAATCATCGCCCGGTTGCGGCCGCGGCGGTCACGTCGACTCCTTCTTGCCGAAGAACAGGGCCCACAACCGTGCGAACTGCGGCCAGAACAGGCTGAGAATCGTCATGGCGAAGAACAGGTTGACGATGGGGCTCTCGAAGAACCTGAACCAGTTGTTGTCGAACATGATCATGGATTGGGACAGGGATTCCTCCACCAGCTTGCCCAGGATCAGGCCCATGACCAGGGGCGCCGGGCCGAACCCGTGACGCAGCATGAGGAAGCCGACGATGCCCGACATCAACATCACCCAGATATCGAAAATGGACGCGGCGAAGGAGTACGACCCGATCATGGAGAACACGAACACCGCCGGCCACAGGATCTGCTTGGGGATCAGGGTGATGCGCGAAAACAACTTGGCGCCGGCCAGCCCGATGCCGAGGAACATGAAGTTGGCGAACAGCATGGCGGTGAAGATGGCGTAAATGAAGTGCGGCGTCTCCTGCATCAGATAGGGGCCGGGGCGGAACCCGTGCATGATGAGGGCGGCCAGGATGATCGCCGTGGTGCCGCTGCCGGGGATGCCGAGGGCCAGGGTCGGCACCATGGCGCCGCCGGTGGCCGCGTTGTTGGCCGCCTCCGGCCCGGCGATGCCTTCGATGGCGCCGTGGCCGAATTCCTCCTTGTTCTTCGACCACCGCTTGGCCTCGTTGTAGCCCATGATCGCCGCCACGGTGGCGCCCTCGGCCGGCAGGATGCCGATGAAGGTGCCGATGAAGCTGGAGCGCAGGATGGTCCAGCGCACCTTGCGGAAGTCCTCGCGGCTGGGCAGCTTGACGACGATCGAGGTGATCCGTTCGTAAACGACGGCGACCTTCTGCGACTGGGTCAACAGCTCGCCGATGGCGAACAGGCCGATCAGCACGGGCACGAACTCGATGCCCTCGGTCAACTCGTAAGTGCCGAAGGTGAAGCGCTCGACCCCGGTCGTCAGGTGGATTCCCGCCGTTCCGATGAGGACGCCGACGGCGCCGGCGATGAGGTTGCGTATCGACGACTTGCCGCTGATGGAGGCCAGCATGGAAAGGGCGAACACGGTGAGGGCGAAATATTCCGGCGGCCGGAACTGCAACGCCAGCTGGGCCAGCGCCGGGGCCGCGACCAGGAAGACGATCAAGCTGAAGACGCCGCCCATGACGCTGCTGATGGCGGCCATGCCCAGGGCGCGGCCGGCCTCGCCGCGCTTGGCCATGGGATAGCCGTCGAGCGCCGTCGCCGCCGCCGGCGGGGCGCCGGGCGCGTTGATCAGGATGGCGGTGATCGAGCCGCCGAAGGTGCCGGCGCAGTAAAGCGCCGCCATCATGCCGATCGCCGGCACCGGATCGAGGGTGATGGAGAATGGCAGCAGCAGCGCCACCGCCATGGGCGACGACAGCCCGGGCAGCGCCCCCACCGTCACCCCGATGATCACCCCGCCGAAGATGAGCATGATGTTGAAGGGATCGAGCATCAGCAAAATGCCCTGAATGACCGGTTCCACGTCGTTCTCCTAGAAGATGGTGAAATTCATCACGCCGGGTTCGAAATGCACCCCCAGCACGTAGGCGAAGAGCAAGGTGATGAAAGCCGGGAATATGACGGCGAAGGGGATCAAAAGAAGAGATGGTAATTTTATCGGGAGCGTCATCAATAAGAATATCAACGCCTGTTGCGCGCTCAAATGCCTTAATGTTTCGTCCTTCCTTCCCAATAATCTTTCCTTTCATTTCATATTTAAAATTAATCAAATTGTTAATTGTTAATCTATAAAATTAATGTTTTACTATTTGTCCGCCGGCTTTAATAGAGTGTTTTATAAGCCATTCCTGACTGTTTGTTTTCTTAACACCGTTTTGCGATTTAAGAAGTTCATAGCTCATATCAGGCAGGAGTAACCTGCTTTTAGTATTATCTTTTAAAGCAATTCTTATAAGCGTACGCATTAATTCATTTTTAAGTTTCTCATCTTCAATTGGGAAAGAGATTTCCACTCTTTTATCCAAATTTCTTTTCATCATATCGGTGCTGCTTAAATAGAATTTTTCCTTACCGTTATCATAAAAATAAAATAATCTGCTGTGTTCAAGAAATCGCCCAATAATACTTGTTACTTTAATATTTTCACTCAGCCCGGGAACATTTGGAACAAGACAGCAA
>JADFTO010000218.1 GCA_022560215.1 Pseudomonadota bacterium
GATCAAGGAGTCACTGCATTCGCGGATTAATCCGCTCCAGCGGATGACGGAAATCGGAGCGGGCGGGCGCCCCCGTGAGGCGAATAACAAAGCCCGCCGGGTTTACTCCGAACGCTCCATGCGCATCTTCAGGCGCAGGAGCTCGCGCCGGCGGTTGTCCTCGGCGATCAGGTTCTCGATATAGCGTCCCTGGAAGAGCTCGATGCCGACGGCGTGGCCGAAGTCGATGCCTTCCCGGTTGTCGACCCGGCACAGCACCACCCGGGACTCGCCGGTCCTGTGGACCAGGGTGCGGATCTTCTCGGCCATCGCCTCGCCCCCGTCCACCAGGTCGGGGTGCCACACCAGCTTGACCATGTCGGCGCCCAGACGCTCGCGGTCGATCATGGGCAGGGTCTCGTGGGTCATGCCGTCCAGGCAGATCCGGTAGCCCTTTTCCTGGACGAACTCGCGGGCGAACAGATAGGAAGCGAGATCGGCGAAGATATCCACCTTCTGCAACTCGATGATCATGGAGCCCCGGCGGCTGGCCGTCAGGTTGTCGTCGAAGGCCAGGAACTCCCGGGAAAGCATGGTGGAGACGTTGAGGTTGAAGCTGATGTCGCCGGATATGGTGATCTGGTCGGTCTTCACCAGCATGGCCAGCATGCGCTTGTCCAGGGTTTCGGTCAGGTGCTGGAACAGCCACTGGTTGGAGAGCAGGTTGACGCCCGGCAGGAGCGTCTCGCGCAGGTCGCTGATGGAGATGAACAGCTCGCTGAACACGGGCTCGGGCACCATCTTGGCGTTCAGCCGGCAGACGAACTGGCGGCGCACCAGGTTGGAGAGGTCGGCCCGGTCCAAGGCGCGTTCCACCCGGTCCAGGATCTCGGGCGTCAGGGGTTCGCCCTTTTCCTGCTTGGCCTTGAGGGCGGAGCGGGTGTCCATGCGGTTCCTGGGCTCGGGCTGCTTGGGCTTCTGATCCACCTCGACGAGTTCCTGGACCCGGTGCAGGAGTTCGTCGAACTGGCTCTCCACGTCGTACCAGGTGGCGAAATTGCGGCCCTCGTCCTCCTCCAGCAGGGGGTCGTCGCTGAACAGGTAGCGCGCCTTCTGCACGGCGGTCTCGGCGTGGTGGTGGGTGTCCCCCTTGTAGATGTAGATCAGGTCCGAGTTCTTGAGCACGAAGAGCTGGCCGAACAGGTCCTTGACCAGGCCCTCGAAGGTGTTGGCGGCGGCGCGGATGTGCTGTTCGCGGCGGTTGATGGGCCTGAGGCCGGACAGGTGGATGTGGACGGCGCGGCGCCCGTCCTTCAGCTTCTCCAGGCGGTGGATGTAATCCAGCAGCAGGTTCTCCTGGCTGGGCAGCCGCTTCTGGCTTTCCGTCTCGGCCATCAGATGATGCCCTTGGCGTACATGGCCTCCACCACGGTGTCGATGAAGTGGCCCTGGTAGCGGGTTATCCCTAAGTTCAGTCCCCACTTGACCGCGTCCTCGGAATCGACGCGGGAGAGAATCACCCTTTCCTTGCCTGTCTGTTCGACCACGTCGCGCATCTCTCCTAAGCGGGTGTCCTGGACCTCGCCCAGGAATTCCCGCCCCCACCCGATCTTCACGAAGTCGGCGTCCAGCAGTCCGGGCTCGAAGAACTGCAGGGACAGGGGATTGAGCCCGTCCAAGAGGACACGGTAGCCGCGCTCCTGCAATGAATCCCGGGCATAGAAGAAGGCCCCCAGGTCCGCGAAAACGTTGATCAGCTGGATCTCGATCACCACCTTCGAGGCGTTGTCCCCGACGACGCGGCTGAACTGCTGGAACTCGCGGGCCATCACCGTGCCGATGTTGAGGTTGAGGCTGATCGCCGCCTCCATGGCGTCGAAGTCCAGGCGCTGGATGGCGAGCAGCAGGCGGCGGTCTATGGTCTCGGTCAGGTACTGGAACAGCCACGGGTTGCCGAACAGGTTGATGCCCGGGGCGATCCGCTTCTGCAGGTCGAACATGGAAATGTAGTTCTCGTGGAACAGCACCTTCCCCTTGCCGCCCACGTGGACCTGCACGGCCGTCTGTTCGCGGATCAGGTCCTCGATGGGGGTGGCGTTCAGCCTGCGATTGATGGCGGACACGTTGGCCGGCGTGAGGGGCTCCCCCTCCATGGCCCCGCCGGACAGGGCGTCGTCCGCCAGCTGGCGTTTCTGCTGGGCCTCCAGGAGGTCGGCGGCGACGGTCATGAAGGCGGCGTAATCCCCGTCCTGGGAAATGTCGTACCAGGTGGCGAACGAGTCCTCCATGCCATCCCCCGCCGCCAGGGGGTCTTCGCTGAACAGCGCCCTGGCCTTGGAGATGGAGGAGTCCACATCGTCCACGGGGGACTCCCGGCAGAGAAGGACGAAATCGGAATTCGAGAGCTGAAACAGGACCACGTCGAAATTGGTGATCAACAGCTCGAAGGAACGCGCCGCGATGCGGATGAAGTGGGGCTTGCGGTTGCCCGGCCTGAGCTCGGACAAATGCAGGTGCACCACGTAGGCGCCTTCGCGGCTGGCCCGCATGCCGCGAAGGCGTTCCAGCAGCAGGATTTCCTCGCTCGGCGCCTCCTGGATCGGCGCGGCGGTTCCGGGTTCGGCCATGCTTTACCCTCAGTGCCCGCCCCACCCTTAAGCGGCGAACCGTTAAAACACGCTTAACGGGCCTGATACCCCGCTTGTGGGGCCGGCGTCCCTCGGCCATCATATTCCCGGACATGGCCGCCACACAACAGATCGCTCAGTGCCGGGCGCGGGTTCCGGACGGCGTCAGGCTGTACGCCGTCGGCGACATCCACGGCCGGGCCGACCTGCTCGACGTCCTTCATGGGCGGATCGCCGGGGACGCCGAACGGGCCCCGGGCCGGCGCAAGGTCGTGGTCTACCTCGGCGATTACGTGGACCGGGGCCCGGACTCGTTCGCCGTGGTGGAGGGCCTGATCGAGCGGCCCTTGCCTGGGTTCGAGTCCGTGCGGCTGAAGGGCAACCACGAGGATTTCCTTCTCGCCTTCATCGACGACGCCGCCGTCGGCGACGCCTGGATGATGAACGGCGGCGGGGCCACCCTGGCCAGCTACGGCGTGGAGACCGGCGGTTACGGGGGCGACGCCCTGGAAGAGGCGCGCCTCGGCCTGATCCGGGCCCTGCCGGGCGACCACCTGGACTTTTTCCACGGTCTCGCCCTGACCCACGAGGCGGGCGACTACCTGTTCGTCCACGCGGGCGTCCGCCCGGGCGTCGGCCTGCGCCAGCAAAAGGACTTCGACCTCATGTGGATCCGGGACGACTTTTTGGATTCGGACGCCGACTTCGGCCGCCTGGTGGTCCACGGCCATTCCATCCGCCCGCGGCCGGACATCCGCCCCAACCGCATCGGCATCGACACCGGCGCCTACCTCACGGGCCGCCTGACCTGCCTGGTGCTCGACGGCGAGGAAAGGCGCTTCCTGCATACCTGATCGCAGCCTGATTCGACCAAAGACCAAGGACAGTGGCGGGCAATCTGGTAGTGTTTCCGAGGCACCCATCACTTAGGCAGGATCACAGTGTCGGAACGGAACCTCAGACGCGACATCGTGGAGACCGCCCGGGCCATGAACGCCAACGGCATCAACCAGGGCACTTCGGGCAACGTCAGCGCCCGCACCGAAGGCGGTTTCCTGATCACGCCGTCGGGAATCGGTTATGACGATTGCACGCCCGCCGACGTCGTCCGCATGGCCATGGACGGCAGCGCCGAAGGGCGGCTGAAGCCGTCGTCGGAGTGGCCTTTACACCGCGACCTGCTGGCCGCCCGCCCGGAGATCAACGCCGTGCTCCACGCGCACCCGCCGTACGCCACCGCGCTGGCATGCCTGGGGCGTGGGATTCCGGCCTTCCATTACATGGTGGCCATCGCCGGCGGCCGGGACATCCGCTGCGCCGCTTACGCCACTTTCGGCACCCAAGAACTGTCGCGGGCGGCGCTCGAGGCGCTGGAGGGGCGCGGCGCGTGCCTGCTCGCCAACCACGGCATGGTGGCCCTGGGCCGCTCGCTGAAGGCGGTGCTGATGCTGGCGTTGGAAGTTGAAACCCTGGCCCGGCAATACTTGTCGGCGCTGCAAGCCGGCGAGCCCAATCTCCTCGGCGAGGCCGAGATGGACGTGGTGCTGGAGAAGTTCAAGGCCTACAAAACGGACAACGGCGGCCGGGATGGGCGGTAATACCAAAGGGCGTTGAGCTTGACTCATCGCCCTTTGGCAAGCGCGACCGCGCGCCGGCGCTTATGCCTGAGAGCCTGCTCAGGCAATGAACGCCCAGCGGTCCTTCTTAAGGGCCGCTGGTATAACGGTCATAAGCAGACGTTTTCGAGACCAACCCGGCGCCGGCAATTTGAAACCGCGGCATGACCCTCGGCCGCCCTCGGTTG
>JADFTO010000030.1 GCA_022560215.1 Pseudomonadota bacterium
CGCCGAAGAGCCGCCCGCTAAGGAGCCGGCAGGGGAGAAAGCGAAAAAGCCGGCCGCGGACAAGCCCGTTGCGGATTCCCCGCCGCCCGAGGACCCTTCCTCATCCCCGGATAAATAGTTTGTAATATCAAAGAGTTATGTGGATAACCCTCAAGAGAGGTTTAAGATGACGGAAATTACCGCCGCCCAGGTCAAGGAACTTCGTCAGGAAACCGGCGTCGGCATGATGGATTGCAAGAAGGCGTTGCTGGAAACCGGCGGCGAGCTCGATGACGCCGTCGATTGGCTGCGCAAGAATGGGTTGGCGGCCGCGGCCAGGAAAGTCGGCCGGGTCGCGGCGGACGGCCTGATCGGCCTTGCCGTCGAGGGACGTGCCGGGGCCGTCGTCGAGGTCAACGCGGAAACCGATTTCGTCGCCCGCAACGAGGCCTTTCAGGAGTTCGTGAAAACGGTTGCCGCCCTGGCCCTCGAGTCCGGCGCCGGCACGCCTGAGGACCTGCGGGGGGTCGCCTATCCCGATTCCGGCAGGACCGCCGGCGAACAGCTGACCCACCTGATCACCACCCTCGGCGAGAACATGATCCTGCGCCGGGTCCGCCTGTGTCGTGCGGATTCCGGCGTTCTCGCGTCCTATGTGCACAATACGCTGGCGCCCGGGCTGGGCAGGATCGGCGTCCTGGTGGCCGTGGATACAAGCGCCGATGGGGAGAAACTCGAAACCCTGGCCAAGCAGCTTGCCATGCACGTGGCCGCGGCCAATCCCCAGACCGTTTCCAGCGCCGATCTTGACGCGGCCGCCCTGGAGCGGGAAAGGTCGATCCTCGGCGACCAGGCGCGGGCTTCGGGAAAACCCGACGACATCGTCGAAAAAATTATCGAGGGCCGCCTGCGCAAGTTCTACGAAGAGGTCTGCCTGCTCGATCAGATCTTCGTCATCGACGGCGAAACCAAGGTGGCCAAGGTCCTGGAGGCGGCGGGAAAGGAGCTTGGCTCGCCTATCACCATCAAGGAATTTACCCGCCTCGCCCTCGGCGAGGGGGTCGAAAAGCCGGACGAGGATTTTGCCGCCGAAGTGGCGGCGGCGGCCGGCGGATAGGTGGGGGGAATCCGGATTCCCGGCTGAAAGCGGCGGAAATAAACAAAGACCCGCCCCCAGCCGATAATGTAAGATCAACGACTTCCGGGGGGAAATCGTCCCGGGCGCGGCCTCTCGTCCCCTTCGACAGTGTGAACGGAATTAGCCATGTCGCCCAAACCGAAATACCGGCGCGTCCTTTTGAAGCTGTCGGGTGAGGGGCTGAAGGGCGAGGGCGACCATGGGCTCGATTCGCCGACGTTCGAACGCATCGCAAACGAAATTGCATCCGTCCACGCCATGGGCGTGCAGGTTTCCCTGGTCGTCGGCGGGGGCAACATATTCCGGGGCATGTCCCCGGCCGCCTCGAACATGGAACGCGCCAGCGCCGACTACATGGGAATGCTGGCCACGGTCATCAATGCCTTGGCGCTGCAAAGCGTTCTTGAAAGGGCGGGCGTTCAGACCCGAGTCCAGTCGGCCATTCCCATGGCCATGGTCTGCGAGCCCTACATCCGCCGCAAGGCCATGCGCCACATGGAAAAAGGACGGGTCGTGATCTTCGCCGCGGGCACCGGCAATCCCTTCTTCACCACCGACACGGCGGCCGCGTTGCGCGCCGTGGAAATGGGGTGCGACGCCCTTTTGAAGGGCACCCAGGTGGACGGCGTCTATAGCGACGATCCCAAGAGCGTGAAGGACGCCGAACGGTTCGAAAGCCTCACCTATCAGGAGGTCCTGTCGCGGAACCTCAAGGTCATGGACACCTCGGCCATCGCCCTGGCGCGCGATAACCAGGTTCCCATCCTGGTCTTTTCCATTCACAATCCGGGGGCTTTCGCCGACGTCGTCACCGGCGCGGGAAAATATACCGTTATTTCCTAGGACTTAAGGAGGCAGGACCTTGGGCGCGGAAGACATCGAAGCCACGAAAAAGGACATCAAGCGGCGAATGGAAGGGGCCCTGGACGTGCTGCACAGGGAATTCGCGGGTTTGCGGACGGGGCGCGCGACGACTAGCCTGCTGGAGCCGCTCATGGTAAACGCCTACGAAACCGCGATGCCCATTTCCCAGGTCGGCACCCTCGGCGTGCCCGATCCCCGGACCCTGACCGTGCAGGTGTGGGACAAGAAACTGGTCAAGGCGGTGGAAAAGGCCATTCTCGAATCGGGACTGGGGCTCAATCCCTCCATAGACGGACAACTGATACGCCTGCCTATCCCCTCTTTGACCGAGGAACGCCGCACGGAACTGGTCAAGATCGCCGGAAAGTACGCGGAGGAAACGCGCATCGCCGTCAGGAACGTGCGCCGTCATGCCATGGACGGCCTCAAGGGCGCCGAGAAGGAGGGCGGCATTTCCCAGGACCAGCACCGCGACTACGGCAAGGAGATCCAGGACCTGACCGACGAATACGTCAAAATGATCGACGAATCCCTGTCCAACAAGGAACAGGAAATCATGCAAGTGTGACCCGATGAAGGCCGTATCCTTACAAGATCATCTCCCGCCGCCGCCCCTTCATGTGGCCATCATCATGGACGGCAACGGCCGCTGGGCGCGGTCTCACGGACTGCCCCGGACCAGCGGACACCGGCGCGGCGCCGAGGCGGTAAGGACCGTCATCAAAAGCGCCGTGGACTGCGGCGTATCCTATCTCACCCTGTACGGCTTTTCCTCGGAGAACTGGAGCCGGCCCGCCGACGAGGTCAATGACCTCATGGGCCTGCTTCGCTTTTACCTGAGGAGCGAGATCGCCAATCTCGAAAAGAACGGCGTCAGGCTGCGCATCATCGGCGAGAGCGATCGCCTGGCGCCGGATATCGTCGAGCTCATCGAGCTGGCCGAGCGAAAGACGGCGGGCAACACCAAGCTCACGCTCACCATCGCCTTGAGTTACGGCGGGCGCGCCGAGATCACGGCCGCCGCCCGCCGCCTTGCCGAGGAGGTAAAGGCGGGGACCCTCGAGGCCCGCGACATCGATGACGAGGCCTTCGCCGGGCGCCTGTTCACGGCGGGCATGCCGGATCCGGACCTGCTCATCCGCACCAGCGGAGAGAAGCGCATCAGCAACTTCCTGCTCTGGCAGTTGGCCTACGCGGAGTTCGTTTTCGTCGATACCCTCTGGCCCGACTTCACCAAGGAGGACTTCGAGGAAGCCATCAGGGAGTACAATCAGCGTGAAAGACGTTTCGGCTCTTCCGGTGGCTGAATTGGTTAAGGACGGGTTGGTTGTGCGCGCGCTTTCCGCCGTGGTCCTGGCGGTGCCCGTCCTGGCGGCCGTTTATTTCGGCTGGCCTTATTTTCCGCTGCTCACCGCCGCCGCCGCCCTGATCCTGGCATGGGAATGGACGAGGGTATGCGGCGGCAGGGCAGGGGCCAAATTGGTGATCCTCGGGGCATTGCTCCTGGCGGCCGTCCTGGCGGCGGCCCTGGCCGCGCCGGGCATCGCGCTCGCCGTCCTGGGAATGGGGTTCGCCCTGCTGTGGGCTCTTCCCCGCCTCGAGGGGGAGCCCGCCTCTCCCCATGGCCGCTTGTGGTTTGCAAGCGGGTCCCTTTACGTGGGCATTCCCTGCATCGCCCTGATCTGGCTTCGCGGCGACGCCGAAGCGGGGCGGCAGACCTTGATCTGGCTTTTTGCCGTCGTCTGGGCCGCCGACAGCGGCGCCTATGCCATGGGCCGCTTGATCGGCGGTCCCCGGTTGGCGCCTGCGATCAGCCCCAACAAGACGTGGGCCGGCTTCATAGGCGGCGTCGCCTGCGCCGGTGCCGCCGGCGCCGCCCTGGCGGCCCTGTTCGGCAGGACGGGCTTGCTGCCCCTGACCCTGGTCGGCGCCGCCATCGGGGCCGTGGCGGAGGCCGGCGACTTGATAGAATCCTGGATAAAGCGGCATTTTCACGTTAAGGACGCCAGCGACATCATTCCGGGCCATGGCGGGCTCATGGACAGGGCCGACGGCCTGTTGGCCGCGGCGGCGGCGATGGCGTTGCTGGAATTGATCGGGAAGGAAAGCGTTCTCGCATGGTTTTAGCCAGCGAAGAATCCCGGCCCAGGCGCATGACCATCCTGGGCTCCACCGGGTCCGTCGGCGTCAACACCGTCGATCTGATCGAAAGGCAACCGGACGACTTCATCGTCGAGGCGCTGACCGCCAACCGGAACGTGTCGGCCCTGGCGGAACAGTCCCGGCGCCTGCGCCCGAAAGTGGCGGTGGTGGCGGATCCCGATTGTTACGGGGATCTCAAGGACGCCCTGGAGGGAAGCGGCGTGGAAGCCGCCGCCGGACCCGAAGCCGTGGTCGAGGCGGCCATGAGGCCGTCCGACTGGGTGATGGCCTCCATCGTCGGCGCCGCCGGCCTTGAACCCACCCTGGCGGCGGTCCGCCGCGGCGTCATCGTGGCCCTGGCCAACAAGGAATGCCTGGTTTCCGCCGGCCATATCATGATGAACGAAGTCGACCGCAACGGCGCCACTCTTCTGCCCGTGGATTCGGAGCACAGCGCCATATTCCAGGTGTTCGAATTCGATCGCGCCGACAAGGTGGCTCGCATCATCCTGACCGCATCGGGCGGCCCGTTCCGGGAAAAGGATCTGAACTACATGGCCCGGGTGACGCCGGAACAGGCGATGGCCCATCCAAATTGGGACATGGGCGCCAAGATTTCCGTGGATTCGGCGACCATGATGAACAAGGGACTCGAACTGATCGAGGCCTCCCACCTATTCCCCGTGGCGGAGGAAAACATTGAGATTCTGATTCACCCCCAGTCCGTCGTGCACAGCATGGTCGAATACGTGGACGGCTCGGTTCTGGCCCAGTTGGGGACGCCCGATATGCGCACGCCCATCGCTTACGCCCTCGGATGGCCTGAACGCATGGCCTCGCCGGCGCCCCGCCTGGCGTTGGAGGAAATCGGCCAGCTCACTTTCGAGGCGCCCGACGAGGATCGCTTCCCTGCCATGAGAGTAGCCCGCCAGGCCTTGCAAACGGGCGGCGGGGCCCCCACAATTCTCAATGCGGCCAACGAGGTGGCGGTGCAGGGATTTCTCGATCGCCGCATCGGATTCCTTGACATTGCCCGCATCGTGGAACAAACCCTCGAAAAGATTCCTAACGGCCAGATGGAAAACCTCAGGGATGTCAGCGAGATCGATGCGGCGGCGCGGGCCGTCGCCGAGGCGTTGGTCGCCGCCTGAGGTCCGGAAAACACTAAACTGCCCATGTACATACTCGAATTAATCTGGGACTACGTCATCCCCTTCCTGTTCGTGCTGACGGTCCTGATCTACGTTCATGAGTGGGGACACTACTCGATCGCGCGCTTGAACAACGTGCGCGTTGAGGTTTTTTCCATCGGATTCGGCCCGGAAATCTATGGCTGGACCAACAAAGCGGGCACCCGCTGGAAGATCAGCGCCATCCCCCTTGGCGGCTACGTCAAGATGTTCGGCGAAGACGCCATGGCGGAGAAAGAGCGGGAGCTCACGCCCGAGGAGCTCGCCGTCTCCTTCCACCAGAAGAGCCTGGGCCAAAGGGCCGCCATCGTTTCCGCCGGGCCCTTGGCGAATTTCCTGTTCGCCATCGTTCTGCTGGCCGGGTTGCTGAGCATCGTCGGAACCCCCCGGCAGATGGCCGGCGTCGGCGAAATCCTGCCAGGTTCCGCCGCCGCGGAGGCGCGAATGATGACGGGCGACCGCATAATCAGCATCAACGGCGAGCCGCTGGCCTCGTTCGATGACCTGATCGAGGTGGTCAGCGCCAATCCCGGGGTCCGCCTGGAATTCATCATCCTCCGCGACGGCCTGGAAATCCCCATCGCGGCTATTCCCCGTCCCGTGACACGTGAAAACGCGGCAGGTCAACCGGTGGTCATCGGGCAGCTTGGGGTGCGAAGCGACCCCAATCAGGTGGTCTACAGGCGTCAGAACCCCGTCCAGGCGACATTGATGGCCGTCGAGCAGACGGTCGTCATGTCCATGAAAATCCTTTCATACGTGGGCGAAATGATCAGCGGTTCCAGAAGCGCGGACGATCTAGGAGGACCGCTCAGAATCGCCCAGATGTCCGGACAAATGGCCCAGGGCGGGATCGTCAACCTGATTTTTTTCATGGCCGCGCTCTCCATCAACCTGGGCCTGATCAACCTGTTCCCGATCCCCCTCTTGGACGGAGGGCACCTGTTTTTCTACATGTTTGAGGCCGTTCTCGGTCGTCCGTTGAGCCCGCGCACCCAGGATTACGGTTTCCGTTTCGGCCTTATCCTGGTATTTTTGCTGATGATATTCGCGACATGGAATGATTTGGTTGCCTTGAAAGTGTTCGAACTCATTCGTGAGTTCATCACTTAGGGGGTTACTTGCGGCTATTGATTCGAATTTTTGCGCCTGTCTTCATCATGGCTATCCTCCTGCCGGTCGGGGCGGGGGCCCAGACGGTCGTGCGCGAGGTCATCGTCGAGGGTGCGCAACGGATCGAACCGGAGACGGTGCGTTCCTACCTGCTCATCCGGGCTGGTGATGCCTACGATCCGGCGCGCGTCGACCGCTCCTTGAAGAGCCTGTACGCCACCGGCCTGTTCGCCGATGTCTCCATCAGGCGCGATGGCGACGTCCTTGTCGTTTCCGTCGTCGAAAATCCGGTCATCAACCGCATCGCCTTCGAGGGCAACAAGAAGCTGGACGACGAAGTCCTGGAACCCGAGATATCCTTGAGGCCGCGCGTCATCTACACCCGCACCAAGGTGCAGAACGACGTCAAGCGCCTGCTCTCAGTCTATCGCCTGAACGGCCGGTTCGCCGCCACCGTCGATCCGAAAGTCATCCAATTGCCCCAGAACCGGGTCGACCTGGTGTTCGAGATCAGCGAGGGCAAGGCCACCAAGATCCGCCGCATTCGCATGGTCGGCAACCGGGAATACAGCGACGCCCGCCTGCGCGAGGAAATCCGCACCAAGGAATCCCGCTGGTGGAGATTCCTGTCCAGCGACGACACCTACGACCCGGACCGCCTGACGGTGGACCGCGAACTGCTGCGCCGGTTCTATCTTTCAAACGGTTTCGCCGATTTCCGGGTCGTCTCCGACGTGGCCGAACTGACCCCCAACCGAGAGGATTTTTTCATCACCTTCACCCTGGAGGAAGGCTCCCGCTACGAATTCGGCAAGATCGAACTGGATGTCCGCCTGCGCGACCTGGACTCGGAGGACCTGTGGGACGAGGTGGTAATCGACCCCGGGGACTGGTACGACGCCCAGGAAGTTGACAAGACCATCGACCGGCTGACCAACAAGGTCGGCCTGCTTGGCCACCCCTTTGTCGATGTTCGCCCGCGCGTCATCCGCGACCGCGAAAACCGGACCATCGCCGTCACCTTCGAGCTCAACGAGGGGGCGCGGGTGTTCGTCGAACGCATAGAGATCACGGGCAACGTGCGTACGTCGGAGGAAGTCATCCGCCGTGAGTTCCGCATGGTCGAGGGCGATGCCTTCAACTCGGCCAAGCTGCGACGCTCAAGGCAGCGGTTGAACAACCTGAATTTCTTCGCAAGGGTCGACATCGAACAGGTGCCGGGGAACGTCCCCGACAAGACGGTCCTCAAGGTTGACGTGGAGGAAAAATCCACCGGTTCCCTGACATTCGGCATCGGCTACTCGTCGAGCACCGGTCCTCTCGCGGACTTTTCCATCCGCGAACGCAACCTTTTGGGCAAGGGCCAGGATTTGAAACTCGGCGCCCTGATCGCCGCCAGCCGAAGCGAGATAGACCTCAGTTTCACGGAGCCCTATTTCCTGGACCGGGAAATAGCAGCCGGATTCGACATCAGGCGCGTGAGCCGCAATCTGCAGGATGAAAGCTCCTTCGATTCCAGGACCACGGGCGGATCGCTCCGCGCCGGCTATCCCATCACCGAGAACTTGCGCCAGAGATGGAAATACACCCTCGAGAAGAAGGAGGTCACGGACGTGGCCTCGGACGCCTCCATCTTCGTTCAGGCGGAAGAAGGGACCACCATGCTTTCCGAGGTCTCCCACAACCTGATCTACGACAGGCGCGACAGCGCCATTAGACCCACCGACGGGTACATCATCCGCCTAACCAACGATCTCGCCGGGCTCGGGGGCAATACCCGGTACATGAGGAACCAATTGAGGGGGGTCAAATACTACCCCGTGGACGACCAGTGGGTGCTGTCCCTCTCCGGCACCATCGGACACATCTTCGGCCTGGGCCAGGACGTCAACCTGCTCGACAGGTTTTTCGTCGGCGGCAACAGCCTTCGCGGCTTCACCAATTCGGGCATCGGCCCCCGCGACAAAACCACCAAGGACGCCCTCGGCGGGGAATGGAAGTACACCGCCACCGCGGAGCTTTCGTTCCCGGTGGGACTGCCCGCCGAACTGGGCGTCAAGGGGAGGGTGTTCACGGATATCGGCAGCTCCGGAAAGATCTCGCCGACGGGACCCACCGTCGAGGACACCGGCTCACTCCGCGCTTCCGTCGGCACCGGCGTGACCTGGGTCTCGCCCTTCGGTCCGATCGGCCTGGACCTGGGGTTCCCGATGCTGAGTGAAGACTTCGACGAATTGGAAACGCTGCGCATCAATTTCGGCGCAAGGTTCTAAATAATGGGAAACGGTTTTTTCAGCCGGCTTCTGCTCGGCGCCATGGTTTTGTTCGTGGCGCTTCCCGCCGCCGCGCAGGACGAGCCCATTAAGATCGCCATCATCGACATCGAGGCCATTCGTCTCCATGCCGCCGTCGTCAAGGACATCCGCTCGCAGATCGTGAAATTCCGCAAAGTTTACCAGGCCTTGATCCAGAAAGAGGAAGAGGAACTCCGCAATGCCAACCAGGAACTGGCCCGGAAACGCGCCATCCTGTCGCCGGAAGCCTTTTCCGAGGAACGCAGGAAGTGGGAACAGCGCCTCGCCAATGTCCAACGAATGGTCCAGACGCGCAAGCAGGATCTGGACAAGGCCCAGGGAGAGGCCATGAACAAGGTGGAGGGCGTTCTCAACGGGATCGTCCTCGAATTGGCCAAGGAAAAGGGATTGAACCTGATCCTCAGGAAAAACCAGACGGTCCTCGGCGCCAAGTCCCTGCACATCACCAAGGAAGTCCTTAAGCGCCTGGACAAGAAACTTCCATCCCTCAAGCTTGCCGGACTTGGCGAATAGGCGATGGCCGATCCCCGGTTTTATGTCGCGGCCCTGCCATTGACCCTGAAGGAACTGGCGGAACTTTCCCGGGCCGAAGCCCGGGGAGATGCAGACGCGGTTTTCACGGATGTGGCCCCCCTCGCCCAGGCCGGGCCCGATCACGTCAGCTTTCTCGACAACATGCGTTATGCGGACGCCTTCTCGGCAAGCAAGGCCGGCGCCTGCATTGTGCGCCCCGACATGGAGAAGAAGGCGCCTGAGGACATGGCCCTTTTGCTGACCGACGATCCCTACGGCGGCTATGCCCGCGTCGCCCGGGCCTTTTATCCGCCGCCCCCCCCTTCGGCGGCCGTCTCGTCACTGGCTGTCATCGACGAGACCGCCAGCCTCGGGCGGGACTGCCGCGTGGATGCCGGCGCCGTCATCGGGCCCGGAGCCGAAATCGGGCACCGCTGCCACATCGGCGCCCATGCCGTGATCGGGGAAGGCGTCGTCCTCGGGGACGATTGCCTGATCGGACCCTCGGCCTCTTTGGCCTGCGCCCTTGTGGGCAAGCGCGTCATCATCCACGCCGGGGCCTGCATCGGGCAGGACGGTTTCGGATTCGCTCCCGGCGCCCAGGGCCACCTGAAGGTTCCCCAGCTCGGCCGGGTGATCATCGAGGACGACGTGGAAATCGGCGCCAACACGACCATCGACCGGGGGACCGGTCCCGATACGGTGATCGGCGAAGGTGCTAAAATTGATAATCTGGTTCAAATCGCCCATAACGTGCGGGTCGGACGGGGGTGCATGATGGCCGCCCAGGTCGGAATTTCGGGGAGCACGACCGTCGGGGATTTCTCCATGATCGGCGGACAAGCCGGTTTCGCCGGCCATTTGCGGATCGGCGACGGCACCCGGATCGCGGCGCAAAGCGGCCTGATGCGGGACGTGGAGGCGGGCTCGACCGTGGGCGGCTCCCCGGCCGTTCCCATGCGCCAATGGCTGCGCGGGGTGGCGCGTCTGGAACGCATGGCCAAGAAGAAAGGCGGATGAACGGTGGACACCGAACAGCCCATGGGCAAGACCCTCGACGTCAACCGGATCAAGGAACTGATCCCGCATCGCTATCCTTTCCTGATGATCGACAAGCTGGTCGATGTGGTTCCCGACGTCCGCGCCACCGGGATCAAGAACGTCACCTTCAACGAGCCCTATTTCCAGGGCCATTTCCCCAATCGGCCGATCATGCCAGGGGTGCTGATCATCGAGGCCATGGCCCAGACCGCGGGCGTCCTGGTGATGGAGACCATCGGGGCGGAGGCCGAGGGCCGCCTGGTCTACTTCTTGTCGATCGACTCCGCGCGCTTCCGCAAGCCCGTAACCCCCGGGGACAGGCTCCACGTGCGGGTGGAAAAAATTCGCAACCGCGGCGATGTATGGAAGTTCAAGGGGGAAGCCAAGGTGGAGGAAACCCTGATGGCGGAAGCCGTCTTCTCCGCCATGATCACGAGGGAATAGATGATTCACCCAACGGCCATCGTCGAGGACGGCGCCCGGATCGGCGAAAACGTTTCCATCGGGCCCTATTGCGTCGTCGGCGCGGACGTCACCCTGGGGGACGGCGTCACGCTCGCCTCCCACGTGGTGGTCAACGGTCGCACCGACATCGGCGCCAATACCCGCGTTTATCCCTTCGCTTCCATCGGCCACCAGCCGCAGGACATGAAATACAAGGGCGAGCCGTCGGAGTTGTTCATCGGCTGCAACACCATCATCCGCGAGCACGTGACCATGAACCCCGGAACGGAAGGGGGCGGCATGGTGACCAGGGTGGGCAACAACTGCCTGATCATGGTGGGCAGCCACGTGGCCCACGATTGCCAGATCGGCGATCACGTCATCCTGGTCAACAACGCCACCCTCGGCGGCCATGTGCGGATCGAGGAATGGGCCATCATCGGCGGCCTGTCGGCGGTGCACCAGTTCGCGCGCATCGGCCGCCACGCCATGGTGGGCGGCATGTCGGGTGTTGAAAACGACGTCATTCCCTATGGCCATGCAATCGGCAACAGGGCTAATCTCCGCGGGCTCAACATCGTCGGCCTGAAGCGCCACGGCTTTTCCCGAGACACCATCCACACGTTACGAAAGGCCTACCGCCTGCTGTTCGCACCCGAAGGCACCATGACGGAACGCCTCGCCGACGTGGTGGAAGCCTTCGGCGACAGCGAACAGGTCATGGATATCGTCGATTTCATCCGGGCGGATTCGTCCCGCGCCATTTGCCAGCCCAGCCTGGAAGACGCCGCCTGAAAATGGGTACCAAGCCCGCCAAGCTCGGCGTTCTGGCCGGGGGCGGCAAGCTGCCGGGACTGGTCATACAGGCGTGCAGGGAGTCCGCACGCCCTTTTTTCGTCATCGCCTTCGAGGGCCAGACTCCTCCGGAGACCGTCGCCGGCCATCCCCACGCCTGGGTGCGACTGGGCGCCGCGGGCAAGGCCATCCAACTGTTGCGCGAAGCCGGGGCGGAGGAACTGGTTATGGCCGGCGCCATCCGCCGGCCGTCCATCGGCGCGCTCAGGCCGGATGCGTGGGCAGCCAAGTTCCTGGCCAAGACCGGGGCCATGAGCCTCGGCGACGACGGGCTGCTTACCTCCCTGATCCGGGAACTGGAACGGAACGAGGGCTTCCGCCTCATCGGCGCGGACGACTTGTTGCCCCAGTTGCTGGCGCCGATGGGGGTTTACGGCGCCGAACAGCCCGACGAGCGGGCGCTCGGCGACATAGAGGAAGGCATCCGGGCGGCCCGGGCCGCGGGCGCCGAAGACGCCGGCCAGGCGGCGGTGGTGCAACAGGGCCGGGTGCTTGCCGTCGAGGGGAAGGAAGGCACCGATGACATGCTGGCCCGGGCCGCGGAGGCGAGGCTGAACGGCCCCGGGGGCGTCCTGGTCAAGGTGAGCAAGCCGGGCCAGGAATCCCGGGCCGACCTGCCCACCATCGGGGAGGCCACGGTCGAGGCGGCCAGGGCCGCGGGTCTCAGTGGCATCGCCGTGGAGGCGGGCGGAACCCTGGTCGTGGACCGGGCGGCCGTGGTCAAGGCCGCCGACGCGGCCGGCCTTTTCGTCATGGGCGTCACCCTGCCGCAAGAGCAACCGGAGGAAAGGTGAGCGCCTCGGATCGCGCCCCCCCGTTGATTTTCCTCATAGCCGGCGAGCCATCGGGCGACGCCTTGGGGGCGGTGCTCATGGCGGCCCTGAAGGCGAGAAGCGAGGTTTCCTTCGCCGGCATCGGCGGCCCCCTGATGGCGGCCGAGGGACTGACCAGCCTGTTTCCCATGAAGGAACTCACGGTCATGGGTCTGGCCGAGGTCCTGCCCTTGATCCCCGCAATGCTCAGGCGCATCGCCGGGACGGTGGCCGAAATCCGCTCGCTCCGCCCGGCGGCCTTGGTGACCATCGATTCGCCGGGGTTCAATCTCCGTGTGGCCAGTCGCCTCAAGGGGGCCGGCATCCCCCTGGTTCATTACGTTGCCCCGTCGGTGTGGGCCTGGAGGCCAGGCCGGGCCCGCAAGATCGCGGGTTTCCTCGACCACCTGCTGGCCATCCTGCCGTTCGAGCCGCCCTACTTCGAGGCCGTGGGCCTGCCCTGCACCTTCGTCGGACATCCGGTGCTGGAAAGCGGCGCCGGCGATGGGGACGGCCCCGGCTTCCGCCGCCGTCACGGGATCGCGCCGGAAGCGCCGTTGATCGTGGCCCTTCCGGGGAGCCGGGCCAGCGAGACGGGGCCTCTCCTGCCCGTATTCGGCCAAGCCCTGACCCTGCTGGAGGGGAGGCATCCGGGGCTCAGGGCCGTGGTACCGACGACCGACGCACTTGGGGGTGAGGTGGAAGCCGCCGTCCGGGACTGGCCGGTGCCGGGCCTGGTGTTGAGGCGCGGAAAATTCGACGCCTTCGCCGCCGCCGACGCGGCGCTGGCCGCCTCGGGCACGGTGGCCCTGGAGCTCGCCATGGCGCGCACGCCTGCGGTGATCGCCTACAAGGTGAACCCGGTGAGCGCCTTCCTGGCCAGGCGCCTGTTGCGGGTCCCTTACGTCAGCCTGGTGAACCTGATCCTGGACCGCCGGGCGGTGCCGGAATACCTGCAGGAGGATTGCCGGCCCGAAAGACTGGCCGATGCCCTGGACGGCCTGCTCGCCGACGAAGGCGCCAGGCTGGCCCAGGCAAACGCGGCGGGGGAAGCCCTGGACCGGCTCGGCCTAGGCGGGCCGTCCCCCAGCGGCCGCGCCGCCGACGCGGTGCTGGACCTGATCGGCCGGTCTTCGTGAAAGGCTTCCGGCGGCTGGGCGGAATCAGTCGCGCTTGTGGAGCGGCTTGTACCGCCGCTTCGTGTGGCCGATATAGAGCTGCCGGGGTCGCCCGATCTTCTGGGACGGGTCCTCGATCATCTCGTTCCACTGGGCCACCCAGCCGACGGTCCGGGCCACCGCGAACAGCACCGTGAACATGGATGTCGGGATGCCCATGGCCCGTAAGATGATGCCCGAATAGAAATCCACGTTGGGATAGAGCTTCTTCTGGACGAAATAGTCGTCTTCCAGGGCGATGCGCTCCAGTTCGATGGCCAGGTCAAGGAGCGGCTCGTCCCTCACCCCAAGCTCGTCGAGGACCTCGTGGCAGGTCTTTTCCATGACCTTGGCGCGGGGGTCGAAGTTCTTGTAGACCCGGTGGCCGAAGCCCATGAGGCGGAAGGGGTCGTCCTTGTCCTTGGCGCGCTTGATGTATTCGGGAATACGGTCCCTGCTGCCGATCTCCTGAAGCATGTTGAGGACGGCCTCGTTGGCGCCGCCGTGGGCGGGGCCCCAAAGGGACGCGATGCCGGCGGCGATGCAGGCGAAGGGATTGGCGCCGCTGGAGCCGGCCAGGCGCACCGTGGAGGTGGAGGCGTTCTGCTCGTGGTCCGCGTGCAGGATGAGAATCCGGTCCATGGCCCGGGCCAGCACGGGATTGACCTTGTAGGGCTCGCACGGGGTCGAGAACATCATGTAGAGAAAATTCTCGGGGTAGGACAGGTCGTTGCGTGGATAGACGAAAGGCTGGCCAAGGGAAAACTTATAGGCCATGGCGGCGATGGTCGGCATCTTGGCGATCAGGCGGTAGGACGCCACCATGCGGTGCTTGGGATCGGAAATCTCCAGGCTGTCGTGATAGAAGGCCGACAGGGCCCCGACCACGCCGCACATTACCGCCATGGGATGGGAATCCCGGCGGAAACCCCTGAAGAAGTAGTTGATCTGCTCGTGCAGCATGGTGTGGTAGATGATGTCATGCTCGAACTTCTGCTTCTGTTCCAGGGTCGGCAGCTCCCCGTAGAGCAACAGGTAGCAGACCTCGAGGAAGTCGGAATTCTCCGCCAGCTCGTCGATGGGATAGCCGCGGTAGAGCAGAATGCCCTCTTCCCCGTCGATGAAGGTGATCTTTGATTCGCAGCTTCCCGTGGACGTGTAACCGGGGTCGTAGGTGAAACAGCCGGTCTCGGCGTAGAGCTTGCGCACGTCGATGACATCCGGGCCGCATGTCCCCTGGATGACCGGCAACTCGAAGGTTCGGCCCGTGCCGTTGTCGGTGAGCGTGTAGGTTGCGGTTTTTTCGGTGGAGGGTTTGTCGTTCATGGTCGCCTTCTCCTGGGAATCGGATGACGGCCTTGCGGGTGGAATGGATTGTCTTAGGGCCGGACAGGTTAATATTAATGGTTTTTCAGGGCGTCGTCGAGGCGTGCCAGCGTTTCGACCCGGCCCAGCACTTCCATGACCTCGAACAGTCCGGGGGAGGCCGTGGCCCCCGTCAAGGCCGCGCGCAGGGGCTGGGCGATCCGGCCCAGCTTGACGCCATCCCGGGCGGCGGCGGCGCGGGCCGCTTCCTCGACGGCGTCCGCGCTCCAAACGGCCAGGGCATCCAGATCGGCCCTCAACCGGCCCAGGCGCTCAGCAGCCTGATCGTCCACGAGGCGGGCCGCCTTGTCGCTCAAAAGCAAGGGGCGTTCTTTGGCGTAAAAGACAGCATTATCAGCAAGTTCTTCGATTGTTTTCGCGCGTTCCTTCAGCCCTGCCATGCCCTTCAGGAGCCGCCCGGCGGCGTCTTCGGCCATGGCGCCCTCGAGCTTTTGTTCGAGCCTGGGGAGAATCAGGCCGACGAGCCTGGCGTCATCGGCGGCGCGGATGTAGTGGCCGTTGAGGCTGGTGAGCCTGGCCGGATCGAACCTGGCGGGGGCGCGGCCGACCCCGTCCAGGTCGAACCAGCGGATGGCATCCTGGCGGCCGATGATCTCGTCGTCGCCATGGCCCCAGCCCAGGCGCAAAAGGTAGTTGCAGAGCGCTTCGGGCAGGAA
>JADFTO010000031.1 GCA_022560215.1 Pseudomonadota bacterium
GGGGGGGAAAGAAAGGCGTATCCTTAGTCCCCTACCCCCTGACCCGCTCAGCCAAGGGGTCGTAGAGGGGGCCGAGGTGGATGCCGGCGGGCACCCGCCGGCTCGCCACCTCCGGCTCGTAGGCGCCCGATTCGAGATAATCCCGGCCGCCGCCCGCCCTGTCGCGCATGTAGCCCAATCCGATGTTCTTGCCCACCCGGTAGCCCCGGCCGCCGCCGGTGAGCCAGGCCGCGCGCCGGCCGTCGCGGTATCGCGCCCGAGCAGGGCCACGTCGTCCACGGTGAAGCAGGCCAGCCGCTTGGGCAACGGACCTTCCCTGCGGCCGGGGGCGGTGAACCCGTCCCGGTCAACGACGGCAACGAAGCCACGCATCGCCTTCAGGACGTCCATCATCTGTTTCCCTTAATCGCACAATTAATTCACAAAATTCATTATTTTCTATTTATCCTTGCCCAGTCAATATCCGCGCCGAGTCGAATACGGATGAAGGAAGGAAACGATCATGACCAAGGTATTGGTTCTCTACTACTCGAGCTACGGCCACATCGAAAAAATGGCCGCCGCGGTTGCCGCCGGCGTCGATGAGGTCGATGGTGTCGAGGTGACGGTAAAACGGGTTCCGGAATTGGTCCCCGAAGAGGCGGCCCGAAACAATGGATTTAAGGTCGATCAGGCCGCGCCCATCGCCGAGCCGTCCGAGCTCGCGGACTATGATGCGATCATCTTCGGCACGCCCACGCGCTTCGGCAACATGGCGGCGCAGATGCGCAATTTCCTCGATCAGACGGGGGAATTGTGGATGAACGGAAAGCTCATCGGCAAAGTGGGAAGCGTCTTCACCTCCACCGGCACAGGCGGGGGCGGCGAAACCACGATCACATCGACCTGGCATACGCTTGCCCACCACGGCATGGTGATCGTCGGCCTTCCATACGCCAGCCCCGAACTGTCCGAAACCAGCGAGGTGCGTGGCGGCTCACCCTATGGGGCAGCCACGATCGCCGGGGCGGACGGGTCTCGCTCACCGTCCCCAACAGAACTCAAACTCGCCCGCGATCAGGGCCGCCATGTCGCCGGCATCGCGGCGCGACTCGCGGCATAAGGCCGTGGACGTCATTCGCTGGACAATCTAATTGGGACGGGGTTGTAAGATGGGACTGCTCGTTGACGGCGTTTGGCACGACAGGTGGTATGACACCGAGTCTTCCGCCGGTCAGTTCATTCGCGAAGACGCCCGGTTTCGCAATTGGATTACCGGGGATGGACGTCCCGGCCCGACCGGAACAGGGGGCTTCAAGGCAGAGCGGGATCGCTATCATCTTTACGTCTCGCTCGCCTGCCCTTGGGCGCATCGGACGCTGATTTTCAGGACCCTCAAAGGCCTTGAGGACATCATCGGAATTACGGTCGTGCATCCTCACATGCTGGGGAAGGGATGGGAGTTCGAAACCACGAAAGATACCACGAACGACGTCGTGAGTGGTTTTCGCTATCTGTATCAAGTCTACACCGCGGCAGATCCCGAATACTCGGGACGTGTCACCGTCCCCGTGCTCTGGGACAAAAAGACAAGAACGATCGTCAACAACGAGTCCTCCGAAATCATTCGGATGTTCAATTCCGCTTTCGATCGGATCACCGGCAATTCACTCGACTTCTATCCGGAAGAGTCGCGGGCTGAAATCGATGCGGTGAACGAACTCGTCTACGCCAAGGTCAATAACGGCGTCTACCGAGCAGGATTCGCGACCACACAGGAAGCTTATGAAAGCGCCTTTGACGCGTTATTCGAAACCCTCGATGAGCTCGATGCCAGGTTGGAGACTCAACGCTATCTCATGGGCGAGCAAATCACCGAGGCCGATTGGCGGCTGTTCACGACCCTGATCAGGTTCGATGCGGTGTATCACGGTCACTTCAAGGTCAATCTGAAGCGCATCGAGGATTATCCCAACCTGTCGGAATATATGCGCGAACTCTATCAGGTGCCCGGCATAAGCAAGACGGTGAGTTTCGATCACATCAAGCAGCACTATTACGTTAGCCAGCGGACAATCAACCCGACCCAGCTCGTTCCCAAGGGACCGGTGCTTGATTTGGACCGACCGCATGGGCGCGGGCGCTTGTCCCGGCCAGCGAAAGCCTAACCCGCCCGGCGGCTGCGCTCCGACGACGTTCTCCATCTCCTGGCCGGCCCGTTCGCAGATTGTGGACCGCCCGATCACATCCGTTCCGATAACGGACCGGATGAGGGGCGAGAGGGGTTAGTTGAAGGGGTCGGCGCGCGAGATCAGATCGTCCAAATCCGGCTCTTTGGGGTTCCTCGGCTTTCCCGGGTGGATGATGGCGACCTGGCAGCTTTCGGTCGCTTCCACCAACTGGCGGAAGGTTCCCGCGTCCGGGTCGGCGATATACGCCTGGTCGTTGTCGTCGTAAACGAACATCTTGTTGTTGATGTCGGTACACTCGTTGCAAGTCGTGCACCTGGGCGTTTCGATGTAGGGCTCGCCCGCGGGTATTTCCGGCGCCTCTGCGATTTCCGGCATCGCCTCTTCCATCTCCTTCGCTTCTGCCGGGACCGGTGGGGCCGTCTCTTCGGTTTCCAACTCGGGATGGGCCTTCAATGCCGCCAGTTCTCGCTCCTTCTCCTCAACCCAAATTTCTTTCTCCTTTGCCAGGAGTTTGGTGGCGTGGGAGTTGTTGATCCCGCCCAGCTCCTGCAGGTTCCGCCACATCTCGCGGCACCGGCGCGCCGCCTGGACCAGCTTGTCGTCGACGATGACCCTGTGAAGAACGTTGTTCTCGTCGACCATCAGGATGTAGGGGGTTTTTTCCGCCTGGGCCCCGGTTTCCAGGTCCAGAAACGCGTTCACCGGGACCATGCCGTCGTGCCACTTTGACCTGGGAACCGTTGCAAAGTTTTCCGCGAAACGGCCGTCGGCGGCCACGAAATCGACGAAGGTAAAGGCGATATCCTCCGATATCTTCTGCAGGTCCTCGTCTTCGTAGCAAAAGTGGTGGATCGGCCAATCGGCTTCCGCCTGGGGATTCCCGCCGACCGAGAACCGCGATTCCCAATCGCTTCCCAGGGCGGGGTCGTAAACGAAAGTCGGAAAAGCCCGCGACTCCATCGCCGCCGCCGCCCTCAGATACGGCGGCACGTCGGGCGCGTTCTTGGCCGAACCCGAGGCGTTCCCCGCCAAGCCTGAAAATATGCTGAACAGTGCCGGCCCATTCTCGGCCAGCCTCCTCAGTATCGACTCTCTCTGCCGGTAGAGACCGCAGCCGCTTGTCTGCAGGACGAAGGCGTTGTTGAAACCAAGCGCCGCCGCCGCAAGCTGCGTACCCCTGATGCCGAAGGAGAGTTGCCCAGTTGAAATCGACAATTCCTCGAGAATGTCGTCGTTTTGGACCACAACCTTGATCGGCAGGCCCGACGAAAGGACCTCCATGAGCGTCGCCCTTTCCGCCATGTCGTCGAGGCGGTCCCCGAGGCAGACCAGATAAGACGGGAACAACAGCAGATCGTCCGGCTCCAGAAATCTTTCATCAAACCGGCGGAAGAATGGATCGTGGGCCGACTCCCTGTATCGGTTCTCGATCTCCAATTCGGCGATGGACATGGCTTTGATAAGCTCGATCATCTCGGGCAGCCGTTCCTGGAAAGCCTCCAACGCACGCGTACAGCGGTCGAAAACGAAGATGTGAGAGTCTTTGCGCCGCCTCTTTTTCCCGTGTCGTTTTGGCGGCGCAAAAAACCGCTGCGATTCGAGGGCCGACAGAGCGGAGAGAATTCTCCGCCGCTGTTTTTCCGGCATCACGCCGTCTTTGGCTGCCGTTCCGAGGAGTCCGGACATCGCCTCGAAATCGAAAACAGCCTCATAGGCGGAACCCACCGAGCGTTTGAGGGCTTCGGCACTCCGCGCGTCCCCGGACTTCATGGAATCGGCCTTCAGGATGTCCGAAAGCTTCAAGGCGAGTTCGTTGACCTGATCGAAGAATTTGCGCGCCTTGGCTTCATGGGCCACGGTCCAAGCATGGGTCAGGACCTTGGCCGGCATTTCCCCGTCGCAGTCGATGACCTCCCCATCGAAGCGGAGGATGGCGCGGGCGTGACTTAGGCTGTCGCTTAGGGTTTTCCGGCCGGCGTCGCCGGCTATGGACAGGAGGTTGGTCTCCGCCGTATCCCAAAGCTGCAAAAGGGATCCCTCGCTGCCGCGGGACACCAAGGTCCTGATTTCCTCCTCGAGCTCGAGAACGTTCTTCCTCAAACGTTCGCCTCCGATACCGCGGGGGGCGATCTCCTGCAAAATGCCGTCGATGATGCCCGAAAGAGTGTGCACGAATGAACCGTCGGCATCGCCATCGACCAACACCAAGGGAAAATCGTAGCGGAGATTCGGGAGATCCCTGTAGGCGCTGAACAGGGCAGGGCTGAGACCCATCCGTCCCATATCGCCGGGATCGCCGCGGGGCCCTTCCCCCGTCAGATGGAAGGCGGCAAGTGGTGAAAGTTTTTCGTTCATCACGGCAACGCGTCCGTTTTCTCCTGATTGTAACGGTCACCCTTTCGGTTCACACCGCGGGGTGGATGGTGAACTTATCTAATTCCTTTTCAAGAACGGCCTTGACGATATCCGGCGTATAAAGCCGGTCGGGTTTTCTGAGGTCCTCGTAACACGGCATATCGGGATTTCTATAGAGCACGCCCACGGGCATCGGGTCGCCGACCGAGGCAATTTCTCTGGCCCGGCCCCTGTCGGAGGGATCGTGTTCTTCTTGATGTCGGTAGATCTTGGAGAGGCTCGGACTGACCTGGACTCCGTCCTCGTGGTGGAGCAGCAGCATCCGGTCCGGGTCCTCAATCCACGGGTCGAAACGGTTCGGCAGGAATTCCGGGCACCTCTGAACCACGCGCACGAACGAGAAGCCCTTGTGATGGAATGCCTGGGCAATGATGTCGTGCAGGAGTTCCGGAATCCAGTCCACGGCCTGGGCGACGAACGAGACGTTCCTGATCCCGAGCGTCACGCTTATCGGATTGATCGGCTCCAGGTACGTGCCTCGTGGCGTCGTATTGCTCTTCAGGCCCTGTGGAGACGTGGGAGACGCCTGGTTCTTGGTCAGGCCATAGATCCCGTTGTCGTGCATCAATACGGTCATATCCATGTTGTAGCGGATGGCGTGAATCCAGTGCGCGGTGCCGATGGAGCAGCAATCGCCGTCGCCGGTGATCACGAAGACATGGAGATCAGGCCGCCGCAATTTTATCCCTTCGGCGACCGGAAACGCCCGGCCATGGAGGCCGTGAAACCCGTAGGTATTCATGTAGTGCGGAAACCTGCTGGAGCAGCCGATCCCGGATACGAACACGGTCTTTTCGGGCGGAAGCTGCTCGTCGCGGCACAGCCTCTGGACTGCGGCGAGGATGGCGGTGTCGCCGCAGCCGATGCACCAGCGCGGAACGCCGCCCTTGTAGTCGTCCAGGGTGTATACCTCGTCGACCAATCTCAACAGGCACTGGCGATTGGAATCGGCCATTGTCATCGTCCTTTCTATGGCAGTCTGTCGCGGATGGCGCAAACGATGGTCCCCGGCTTGATCGGCTGTCCCCGGACCTCGGACCAGCAATCGACGTCAACCAGGTATCGCGCTCGCAAAAGCCACGCCAGTTCCGAATAGCGGCGATTGTCGTCGTCGATGATTTCGTCGTCGAGACTGTCGGACCAGTTGCCCTCTACCGTCATGACCTTGTTGAACCGGTTCAGCACATCGCCGAGTCCCGACGGCATGGGCTGGATGAACCTCAGGTGCAGGGACGACACCTTGAGGCCGTCGGCGCGCAGACGCTCGACGGCCTCTTCGATGGCCCCCTTCGTGCTTCCCCAGCCGACGATCAGCAAATCGCCTTCGTCATCACCGAATACCGGCGGTATCTTCAGTGTCTTTTGCAGGGTCGCCAACTTGAGGCTGCGTTGCTGGATCCCTTCCCGGTTTTGGTCGGGATCGTAAGCGACGCGGCTCCAGCGGTCATGGGCCAGCCCGGTCAGACAGTGCATGCCGTTCGGTTGCCCGGGAATAAACCGGCGGGCGATTCCGGTCCGGACATCCCAGTCGTACGGCTTCGCGCCCTCGGGGATGGGGCTCTGGTCCACCGGCGGGGCGAACCATTCCTCGGTGACATGGGGCCGTGGGAAAAGCTGCTGAGACGATGCCAGACTGGCGTCCGAAAGCACGACGACAACCGTATTGAACGTCTCGGCGATTTTTCGCGCCGTGATTATGGAATAGAAACAGTCCTCGATGTCGGCCGCCGCCATGACCACCTTCGGGTTGTCTCCGTGACCGCCGAAACACGCGAACAGCAAATCCCCTTGCTCCACCTTCGTGGGCAGACCGGTACTCGGGCCACCCCGCTGGACGTTCACCACCACCAGCGGGATTTCCGCCATCACCGCAAGGCCGATCGTTTCCTGCTTCAAGGCAAACCCGGGACCGGACGTGATCGTTACCGCGCACTTTCCCGCATAGGACGCCCCGATGGCGAAGGCACAGGCGGCGATCTCGTCTTCGGCCTGGTGCACCATGCCCCCCACGTTCTCGAAGACATCGCTCAGGTAGTGCGAGGCAGACGTGGCCGGCGTAATGGGGTACATGGCGCAGACCTCCATGCCCGAAGCCATCACCCCAAGGCCGAGGGCGATGTTGCCGTTGACGACGATCTGGGGTTGGCGCAGCTTGGAAGGGGGAACCCTGAACTTGATGTCAAGGTTCGCTTCCGCCCATTCATATCCCACCTCCATCAGCGTGACGTTATTGGCAATGACGCTGTCGCCCTTCTTGGCGAAGATGAAGGCGATCTGTTCCCGGGTGATTTTCAGATCCAGGCTGTAGATGCTGCAAAGCATGCCCAGAACGAACATGTTCTTGCCGCGCTTGGTATCGGCGACATGCTTCAGGCACTCGCTTTCCATGGGAATTTCATAGACCCGGTAGCCGTCCGCCATGAGTTCATCGCAGGTCCCGGCGTAGGAGGCGGCGATCTCCGGGTCCTCATCGGTTCTCCATTTGCTTTCCATAAGAATAATGCAGCCGGGCCTGAGCTCGTCTTCATTGAGGCGGCTCAGCAGCACTTGTTCGTTGAAGGCGACGATGAGGTCGACCTCGTCACCCCAATTGGTAACGCGTTGGGATGCCAGGCGAATGCGGTTGCCGCTGGCCCCGGAGATGCTCCGCGCCGGCGGCTGAATTTCGGCGGGGATGATCTCGGCGGTCCAAATTCCGTTTCCCATCCGCGCCGCGATGGATCCGAACGCCTGGCCACACCGTTGCGCCCCCTCGCCGGAATCGCTGATGATCTCGACGATATGCTCCGTCAGCGTCATCACCGGCTTGGCGCCGGATGAGGGCCGGTCTCGCCGCTTCAGTTTCGACACCGACCTCACCTTTACCTTCTTGGTTGGCGAACGGCGTGCCGGCTTTTGGCCGGGTTCTCTTTTCAGGGACTGTGGGTTCATTCCAGGGTCCAATCCTCGTGGTCTTCGTGATCTATGCCGCACGGACGCGGGAGAAGGCCTTCTCCCGGGAGTCAATCCCAAACAATGTGTCCCCGCTTCCCTCCCGTTCGGGCAGGTAGACGGCCTCGGTATCGTGTATCTCGAGATAGGCTTTCATGCTCCGCGCCGCCTTGCGGCCGGCGCCCATCGCCAATATCACGGTGGCCCCGCCGGTGACGATATCGCCGCCGGCGTAGACGCCGGCCATGGAGGTGGCGAGGTCCTCGTCCGTCTCGATGTAGCCACGCTCGTTGAGCTTGAGCTTCGAAGTCTGGCCGATGATCGGGTTGGCGTTGGTGCCGATGGCATAGACGATCATGTCTGCTTCGAACTCATACTCGCTGCCGTCGATGGGGACGGGGCGCCGCCGACCGGACTCGTCGGGTTCGCCCAGTTCCATGCGGATGCAGCGCATTCCACGGACGTTCCCGTCGCCGTCGTCTAGAATCTCGACCGGCGCGGTCAGCCAGTGAAATTCGATGCCTTCCTCCTCGGCATGGTCCACTTCCTCCGCCCGGGCGGGGCTTTCGGCCTTGGTGCGGCGGTAGACGCAAAAGACCTTCTCCGCGCCCAGCCGGAGCGTAACCCGCATGGCGTCCATGGCCGTGTTGCCGGCGCCGATGACGGCCACGCGCCGGCCTAGGTGCAGGGGCGTGTCGTAGTCGGGGAACTCACCGGCGTGCATCAGGTTGCAGCGCGTCAGCAACTCGTTGGCGGATAGAACGCCATTGAGGAATTCACCCGGGATACCCATGAAACTCGGATAGCCGGCGCCGGTGCCGATGAAAACGGCGTCGAATCCCATCTCGTCGAGCATCTGCTCGATGGTGAACAAACGCCCGACCAGCGTGTTGCACCTTATCTTGACGCCCAGCTTGGTCAGGTTCCCGATTTCGGCATCGATGACCTCGTTGGGAAGGCGGAATTCGGGGATGCCGTAACGGAGAACGCCGCCCGGCTTGTGGAAGGCCTCGTAGATGGTGACCTCGCAACCCGCCTTGGCCATGTCCGCCGCGCAGGCAATCCCGGCCGGCCCCGAACCGACGATGCCGACGTGGAAGCCGTTGGGTTCGATGTAGGGGACGTTGGTCCAACCCTTTTCGATCGCCATATCGCCGACCCAACGCTCGAGCCTGCCGATGGCCACCGGCTCCAACGTATCGCCGACGGGGCAGACGCCCTCGCACTGGTCCTCCTGCGGGCAGACGCGGCCGCAGATGGCCGGCAACAGATTGGCGTCGGTGAGGACATCGTAGGCGCCGCGGTAATCCTTTTCGATGACCTTGGCGATAAAACCGGGGATATCGATGGCGACGGGACATCCCGGAACGCAGGCGGCCTCCGGACACATCAGACAGCGCTCACACTCGTTCAGCGCGTCTTCCAGTCGGTAGCCGAGCACCACCTCGGCGAAGTTGGTCACCCGCTCGGCCGGGTCCTGCACCGGGATCGGCGTCTGCTCCTGGGGAATGGTGCGTATGGTCTTCTTCTTTGCCATCACGCCCTCGTCGCGGTCGGCGCCGCCTCTCCGGCGCGGCAGGTTTCCGACCACCGTTCCACCGCCATCTTTTCCTCTTCCGCGAAACGCCTGAGCCGGTTCATGAGATCGTCGAAATCGACTTGGTGACCATCGAAGTCGGGTCCGTCGACGCAGGCGAACCTCATCCGGCCGCCGACCTTGACCCGGCAGCCGCCGCACATGCCCGTGCCGTCGACCATGATGGGGTTGAGGCTGACGGTGGTCTTGATTCCCCGGGGACGGGTCGTTTCCGCGCACGCCTTCATCATGATCGGCGGGCCGATGGCGATGACCTCGTCGATATCAGTGTGTTTTTCCATGGCCGCCTTGATTCCCTCGGTGACCGTTCCCTTCAGTCCGACCGAGCCATCGTCGGAGCAAATGATGAACTCGTCGCAATATTCCCTGAATTTGTCTTCCCAGAAGACCAACTCCTTGCTTCGGAACCCGATGACGCCGATGACGTAGGCGCCGTTCTCCTTGCAGGCGCGCGCCTGGGGAAAGACCGGCGCCACGCCCAGCCCACCGCCGACGCAGACCACCTTCCGGGCGTCTCCGATCTGGCTGGGGGTTCCCATGGGGCCGACGACGCTGAAGAGTCGGGTCCCCGGCTGGCAGGTTCGTTGCATCTCTTTCGTCGTCTTCCCGACCGCCTGGACGACCAGCGTGATCGTCCCTTTGTCGCGGTCGAAATCAGCGATGGTCAACGGGATGCGTTCGCCCAGTTCGTGCGTGATGACGATGACGAACTGGCCAGGTTTCGCCGCCTTCGCCAACGTCTGATGGCGGATTTCGAGCAGGTAGGTGACGTCCGAGAAATCCTCTCGCCTCACGATCTCAAAGACGGACTCGTCGTTTAATCCGAGCGCCGGCTCGGAGATTTCATGCAAGACTCCCCGGGGGTTCGGCTTGCTGCCCATTTTCGATAAGGTCCGGCTCTGTCAAGAAATTGAAAGTCAATGATAACTTCTGGCCGCCGGCGGGGCTTTGACTTATGTCAAGTTCTGCATCGAAGGCGGTCGGCGGCCGGCAACGCGCCAGCAGTGAAGAAGGCGTCGCGATCAGATGGTCTCGGGCACCATCTCGATGGCGCCGCACGCGTGCGCCCTTTACGGGGATTTGTCATACCTCGTTGTTTAGGGTGGTCCCACTTCGGTGGACAGTTTGGCGGCGAAGTTAAGGTATTCCACCGGATACCGGAGGAGTACGAGATGATGAAACGACGTCGATTTACGGCAGAATTCAAGGCCCGGGGGGCGCTGGAAGCGCTCTGGGGTGACAAGACGATCCAGGGGATCGCGGCCAAGCACAAGGTGCATCCAAACCAGGTGAGCACCTTCTTTGTAACGCCGACGCAGGTGCCGGCCATGAAGGGCCAGAGGGACCGGGACGGGGCCGGCCGGGCCCCGGTCTCGATGGCGACCCTTCACGATGTGACCGTTCGGGCGCCTGGGACCTCAGGCGGATGCATTTCGCCAATCCGCCTTAAGGCCGTCCAGTTCCAATGTATCGATTTCAGCCATCGCCGATCTGGCTTGGCAAAGCGATTCGCGTTTGAACTGCCGCTGCCAGTCTCCCAGCCTCCATTTCCCTGATGTCAGCGATAGATCAGGGTTGGTCAGGAAAACCCAAGCCTTGGTGTAGTTTTCGGTTGGGAGCTCGATGTCCCGAAGTTCCGCATTAAATTCGTCTCCCTCGTAATAGCCAAGTCGCGCAGCCGCCGTCTCGTCGAGATCGCGAACGAGGTGCCCTTCAACCCGATTGCCGGCGTCTGGAACGACGATCGGATAGCTTTGACCGCGGATGGCAACCCGGCGAGTGTTCGGCAGGAAGGCCTTCCGAACGCATTCTTCCAAAACGGGCCGGCCCACGACGAGGTCACGCAGGTCGGGATCCATGAGCGTTCCGAAGAAGAAAAAGGACAACACCTCTCGCACCTTCGTTAATGGCTGAGGAAAAGTTGGTTCAGCATTCTATGGGTTCTCTATACGCTCTTCAGATGGAATGCCGAAACACGACTCACGCCCCTGCATTATTCTTCTCCTTGCTCTTCATGGCAAGGTTTCGGGGATGGTCGCTTAGTGGCGTCTCCTGATCGGCTTCCCCCACCCAACAACCGATACAGCCGCCAGGGGGTGAGGACGAACGGGGCCCGGATGCCGAGGGTCAGCTTGGTGACGCCGACGCAGGTGGCGGCCATGAAGGGCCAAAGCGGCCGGGACGGGGGCGGCCGGGCCCCGGTCTCGACCACGGTGAAGCCCTGGCGCCGGTAGAAACCGGCGAGATCGAATTCGGCCCCGGCCAGGACGTCGATGGGGAGGCCCGCATCGGCCCCGTCCACGACGACCCAGCAGCCGTTCAGGGCCAGGGCCGCGAAACAGTGGCGGAAGCCGCCGGATCCTAAGGCCCGGGACCAGACTCCCGCCCCCTGCCCGTGAAAGACCGCCAGCGCCCTGACCGCGGGCGCGCCGTCCTCCGGCCCTTCCATGGCCGCCCCGGGTCGTGGCCTTCCCGTCCCCCGCCGGCCCCGCCGGCCCCATGTCAGCATGTCACCACTTGTGGGGATCGTAGGCGCTCAGCGCCCGCTCGGCGCCCTTGCTCCCGTGTGTGCGTTTCGCCGTGGCGATGAGCGCGTTGACGGCCGCATCCCCCCGGTCCGGGCTGCGCCCGATGCGCTTGACGATGTCCTCCTTGGCCTCCACCTGCACACCCCGGGCCAGCAGCTTCCAGCGCGGCGCGCATAAGTCCACGCGCAGCGCCCTGTCCGGCGGCAGGGCGATCTCCGAGCCGTAGTCCGGGTCCAGCGCTTCGCGCATGGCCCACCACCACTCGGCGCGTTTGTTGGCGAAACGGAGCCGCCCGGAGCGGTCCGTGGCCCGGCTCGCCTCCGCCCCGTTGAGGCCGACCGAGTGCACGTTGTTTCCCCTCAGGTGGTCCAGGACCGAGGCGCCGACGCCGATGACGTCGATCTGCACGGGCGCCGCGTCGCGCAACGCCGCCATCACCAGCGCCGCCACCGCCGGCCCGTCGGGTGTGGCCGTTCCGGGCTGGACCACCTGTTCGGCGAACCAGTCGCCATATCTCGGGCTGAGCACCGTCGCGGCGGCGCCGCCCCGGGCCACGTCCACGCCAAGCGCGTCCATGGGCCCCTTTGGCTTGATTGAGTTCTTCCAGCGCGCTTGCGCCGCCAGGACCCAGGCCGTCGGGATCACCTGCCAGGGGTCGTCTTCCGAACCCGCCCGGAAGTCCCCCTTGAGCATCTGGGAGCGCAAGGGCTCGGGCAACGCCTGCAGCATGGCCTTGTAGCCCGTCGCCGTCAGGAACGGGTTGTCCTCGACGCTGGACGGGATGAAGGTGCGGCTCTTGGGCGTTATCACCTCGCCCCCGTGCTCGAAGGGCTCGGGCCCGGCGACTTCCGTATCCTCCCCGTCGATGACCGCGAACCACCTGAGTTCGCCGGGCAGCGCCGGGTGCGGGTAATCCCTGTCCAGCCAGGGCGCCCAGAAGCGGACCACCCATTCGCCTTCCGCGTCCGTCGGGGGATTCCCCGTGCACACCACCCGGCAGCGCCGGCCCATCTCGGTGGTCCGGTTCCAGCCGCACAAGAATCTGAACTGGGGCTCCAGGAAGTGGGCGATCTCGTCGAAGGCCTTGAGGTCGTGGGGCTGGCCCTGGAAACTCCTCTCGTCCCCCAGGTGCTGGCAGGCCCCGAACTGCAGCCAGCGCCCGCCGGGCAGGGTCCATATCTTCTTCTGGTCGTTGTAGCCGTCGCGGCTGCCCAGGATTTCGATGGTGCGGTCGACGATGGCCTGGAGCTGACGGTATTCCCGGCGGAAGATGCCGGAGCGCATGTGCTCCGACAAAGCCAGTCCGATGATCAGGTCGGTCTTGCCGCCGCCGGCCGCGCCGCCGTAGAACAGGAAATCGGCAGGGCTGTTATAGGCTTCCGTCTGCGGGCCCCGGAGCGGCATCCAGACAGGCATCCCCGCCGTCAGCAGCCGGTCCATCTCCTCTCTCTCTCGCCCGCTCAAGAATCTTAAGGATTCGGTGAGCGCGTTCGGTGTCGCTGAGTTCACTCCCATCCTCCATCCGTATGGGGCCTCCGCCTGGCCCTGTGTGCTCGTGCCTGTCCTTGAACATTCCGAAATGCCGGCCGAGAAGCTCCAGCGCCCGGTTGGCGACAGCCCCCTGATAGGCGTAGACCCCGGTTTCGTTCCCTTTCCTGTCGAGAACCGGCACCGCCCGAAGCGCCCGCCGGGCGTTCTCCACCAGCCCGTTGATGATCCAATCCCGTCCCGCCACGGCGCGCCGGTCCGCCCGGGCCGCGCTTATGGCTTCCCTGACTTCCTTTATCCCCAAGAGCCGGGCCCCGGTCCTCGCCGCCGCCTTCTCGGCGTAGCCGGCGCGGACGGCGGCCTGGGCGGGATCCAGGTCGAACAGGTATTCCAAGACGAATCGCCGTTGCCTGGGGTTCATTCCCTTAATCCGTTGATCAAAATGGATTTCCCCGGCGGGCGGCCGGGCAAGAAAAGACGCCGCTCCCGGTCCGCCAAGCCGGCACGGTCATGAGGCATTCTTCGGCCGAGCATAAAAAAACGCCCCGGACCGGGGCGCGGACTTCGAACCATGACCCATTGTACCGGTTTCCTGTCTCCGGCGGCTAATGGTCATTTGTTCGCTGGCCGGATTTCATTCGATCGAGGTCATCAGAATCGAGGAGAATGCGGAGCGACCTGTGCACCCCGGGCAGGCAAGCGACGGCCCCCCCTTCCTTCAACTGGCCGACCAGCCCGTTGATGCTGCTCTTGGACTTGAAGCCCAGCGCCATCCTTATTTCCTCGAAAGACGGGGCATAGCCGAATCGCCGCTGGTAATCCCCGACGAAGACCAACAGGTCCACCTGGCGTCCCGTAAACGCGCTCGCCCCGGTCACGGTCTCCCCTCCCATCCCGCAAGCCGGGTGTAGACCCGGAGCGCATCCTTCAAAAGCCTGGACGTCGATCCGCTTCTGACCTTGCGGGCCCGGTCCAGCTGCCGGCAGGAGACGCCGCCCACAACCAAGTCGATCACCGGCCCGATGGGAATTTTGCGCGCGTCCATCTCGTCGGCCCAATCGTTGTAGCGCTTGACCACCTCAAGCCCGGCCAGCGGCCCGATGCTCCGCCAGCCGCCCCAGAAGACCTTGCCCTTGATCTCGCGCTCGTAATCGGAGGCAACCAGGCTCGTCGGCGCCGTGATGATCTCGAAAGCACGGCGGATGGCCAGCGCCGCCTCCCATTGGGCGATGGAGATTCCCCTCTTCGGGCCCTTGAAAAGCATAAGCCGCAGGGGATCTGGCCTGAGCTTGGCCACCGTTTCCTGGGTCGCCCCGAAGCCCTGTTCGTCGATGTCGATGGTCATGGACTACGCCTGAACCCGTCGCCAGGCCCGCCCGAGGGGGGCCGTGAATGTGGCCGTTTCTTCCATGGCCGGAAGGTAAGGTGATCTTACCTTGTTGTCAAGTAACTCTTACGATGCAATCGGTAAGAACCGCTTACATAATCGTCTCATGTCTCTCGGATCCCGCATTTCCGAAGCCCGGGATTGGGCCGGGAAGACCCAGCAGGAGGTGGCGGATCACTTCGGCATCTCCCGCGAGGCGGTGTCCCAATGGGAAAGCGGCGACACCAGGCCCAGGTCCGCGAAGCTGAGCGGGCTCACGCGCTTTCTGGGCGTCCGCCTGGCCTGGCTGCTGGACGGCACCGGTCCCATGAGCCCCAACGCCTCATTTTCGCCCCCATTGCGGGCAACAGTGCCGGTCGTCGGTCAAATTGGGGCTGGAGCCGAAATGTTCCCATACGACGATCATCCCCTGGGACACGGGTTGGAGGAAGTGCCGGCGCCCTCGGGCGTGGATGGCGGCGACCTGGTCGCGGTCCGCATCAAGGGGGATTCCATGCGCCCCATGAAGGATGGATGGCTCATGTTCTACCGCCGGGACCAAAGCGGGGTCCCCGCCGAATGCCGAAACCAGCTCTGCGTCGTCAGGATCGCGGACGACGGGCCCACGATGGTCAAGGAGTTGCGGTGGACGAAGACGCCGGGCCGGTACAACCTGTTGAGCTGGAACGCGGACCCCATCGAGGACGTGGCGCTGGACTGGGCGGCCAAGGTCCTGGACATCCGGCCCCGGTAATCGGCCCCCTTCCCCATGATCCGCGCCGGAATCCGTTATACCAAAGGGCGTTGAGCTTGACTCATCGCCCTTTGGCAAGCGCGACCGCGCGCCGGCGCTTATGCCTGAGAGCCTGCGTGGCGCATGAACGCCCAGCGGTCCTTCT
>JADFTO010000219.1 GCA_022560215.1 Pseudomonadota bacterium
CCCGCAACTCCCGCAGGAATTCGATGCCCGACATGACAGGCATGTTCCAATCGAGCAGGACGACATCGGGCATGCTGTTCTAGCATGCATCCATGGCCTCCTTTCCGTCCGCCGCCTCCTCGGTCTTGAACTCCAATTCCTGGAGTATTTTCCTCGCCACCATGCGAATGACTTTGGAATCGTCAACGATCAGACAGGTCTTCGAACTGGTCATCGCCTCCTATTCCTCCACGCCCGCCTTCCTTCTCCACGGCCGGGCGAACCGGCCGCCATGCGCACCGCCGCCGGCGCGCCCCGGTTCAGGTTCACGGTCATCCCCAGGCCGCCGAGTGTCCTGCCCCGGAGATAAGTACGATATACGACGGTCATGCGAGGTCTCCGGCTAGGAGCGCGCCGCGCCGGATAAGGTCTGGGCCATGGTGTTGATCAGGGCTTCCCGGTCGAACTTCGCCACGTAGTCATTGAAACCGACCTGCCGCCCGCGCTCGAAATCCTTTTCCGTCGCATGGGAGGTAAGGGCCACCATGGGCACGTTCCCCCACCGGGGATCGCCGCGAACGGCCTCGGCGAATTCGAATCCGTCCATCCCCGGCATTTCGATGTCGCTGATGATGGCGTCGAAGGCGACGCCGGCTTCGCGCATCTCGAGGGCGGCGGCGGCGTTATCCACCGTGGTCACGTCGTAGCCCGCGACGGACAGGAGCGGCGTCAGCAGGTTGCGGAAAAAGGGTGAGTCGTCCACCAGCAATATCCTGAGCGCCGAGCCTCCTTCCCTGGCGGCGGCCTTGCTGACGGGGCCGAACCAGTCGGGGAACGCCTTGGCCAGGTAGTAGCCGGCATCCAGGATGTCGGTTGCCTTGCCGTCGATGACGGCGCTTCCGATGAGGCCGTCCTCCACGGAGGGGAGATCGATCTTGAGCCGGTCCTCGACGATGTCGACGATTTCCTCCACCACCAGCCCCATGGAACGGTTGCGGTCCGTGAAGACCAGGACCGGTTGCCGCCCTTCCGTCTTCCATTCATGATCGGGATTGACGGGCAGCAGGGGCATGAGGTGGCCGCGGTACTGCACCACGTGGTCGCCCTGGGAGATTTCCGTCGTAGCCATGTCGATCTCCTCCAGGCGCGCAATCAGGGCCAGGGGCACCGCCTTCAACTCCTTGCCGCCGGTGCGGAATATAAGCAGGCTGGTGGTTTCATCGTCCTGGGTCGAGGCGGATTCCTCCACGGCTTCCGGAGGCGCCAAAGACATGGCGCCCTGTCCGGTCGCGGTGGCGATTCCGTTGGCATCGAGGATCATGATCACGCTCCCGTCGCCGAGAATGGTGTTGCCCGAATAGAAGGGAATGTCCCTGATGATGGGCGCCACGGGCTTGACCACGATCTCCTCGATGTCGAACACCCGATCGACGATGATGCCGAAGGTATAGGTGCCCACCTGGGTGACGACGATGAACAGCTCGTCCTTTTGATCCGCCGTGCCGGCCGCCGTTTCGGCCTCCCTCCCGGCCGCCTCGGTCATGACCCGGGCAAGCAGGTTGCAGACGGCGAACCAAGCGTCCCGCGTCTCGTCGCTGAAGTCCTCTCCCAGACCATTTTCCAGCAACCATAGCAGGGCCGCGCCGACGGTTTCGCAATCGGCGTCCTTGACCCCGTAGCCGCCGTGGCGCCGGCCCAGATCCTCCAAGGCGGGGATCAGGGCGCCCACGTCGTCGAGGCCGTTCACCGCCGTCTTGATCATGGTCATCAGCTTGCGGCCCTGGGCCTTCATGTCGCCCGTGAACAGGGGCTTGAGGTCCGGCGCGATGTCGAACAGGCGTTCGTAGAAATCGGCTCCCGCGTCCCCGGTCCCGGATTCCAGCTTGGCGAAGGAGTCCTGGACCAGCTTGATGTCCGCGTCATCCAATACGGGCGCATCCTCCAGTACGGAAGATTTCGCCACCGGGGGAGTCCCGCCGTTGCCGCGGGCCATAAGGCTCGCGTCCCCGCCGCCCAGCTCGAGGAGCCCGCGCAGGCTGACCAGGGGCACCAGGCGGTTGCGCAGCCTGAGAAGGGGGGATTCGTTGATCATCTCGATGTTGTGATCGGAGTGCGAGGAAACGCGGACCAGTTCGAGCACGCTGATCTGCGGAATGGCGAAGCGTTGCTCGGCGCATTCGACGATCAGGGCCGAGACGATGGCAAGGGTCAAGGGGATCTTGATGGTGAACGTCGAGCCCTGGCCGGTGACGGAGTTCAGCTCGATGGTGCCGCCGATCTTCTCGATATTGGTGCGCGCCACGTCCATGCCGACGCCGCGGCCAGACACGCTGGTGACCTTCTCGGCGGTCGAGAAACCGGCCTTGAAGATGAACTGCTGGATCTGCCGCTCGGACATGCCTTCCACTTCGGCCTCGCTGGCGAGGTCGTTCTGGATGACCTTGTCCTTGATCCTGTCGATGTCGAGGCCGCGGCCGTCGTCGGCGATCTCGATGACGATATGCCCGCCTTCGTGGAAGGCGTTCAGGTTGATCTTTCCGGTTTCCGGCTTGCCCGCCGCCAAGCGGTCTGCCGGCGATTCCAGCCCGTGATCGACGGAATTTCGGACCATGTGGATCAGGGGGTCCTTGATCAGCTCGAGGACCTGGCGGTCCAGCTCGGTCTCGGCTCCCAGCATCAGGAGCTCGACCTTCTTGCCCGATTCCACGGACAGGTCGCGGACGATGCGCGGCAGCTTGGCCCAGGCGTTTCCGATGGGCTGCATGCGCGTCTTCATCACCCCTTCCTGAAGATCGGTGGTGATCAGGCTGAGGCGCTCCAAGGGGGTCGTGAACTCGCTGTCGTCCTTGCCGCGCACCATCTGCATCAGCTGGTTGCGCGTCAGCACCATCTCGCTGGCCAGGGTCATCAGGTTTTCCAGCAACTCCACGTTGACGCGGATGGTCTGGGCGGCCACGGAGGATTCCTTCGGGGTGCGGGCTTCCTTCTCATCCTTGGCGGGAGTCTTGGCGGCGTAAACCGCCGGCACCTTGGCTTTCTCGGGCGCGGGCGCCGGCTCGGGCGCGGCTTCCGCGGCGGGCAATTCCGCCGCGGCCGGGGCGCCGCCGCCTTCGGCCATGGCGTTCAGCGCGTTGATGATTTCGGAGTCTTCGCCCTCGGGCTCGGAACCCGTTTCCTCGAGCTCCAGCAGAAGGTCCCTGATCACGTCGATACACTTGAGGATCAGCGTCACCGCTTCGGGCGTCACCTCCAGGTCCCCGTCGCGGAACTTGCCGAGAACATTCTCGCCGGCGTGAGCGACCGATTCCAGCCGGGGCAGGCCCAGGAACCCGCAGGTTCCCTTGATGGTATGGACCAGCCGAAAGATGTTGCCGAGAATTTCGCTGTCGGAGGGGTCCTGCTCGAATTTCACCAATTGCAGGTCGAGAATCGACAGGCTTTCGGATGTTTCGGTCAGGAATTCGCTTAACAGATCATCCATCTACGCTTTCTCCCGCCCCCTAGAGCACTATCCGGTTGGCGGACAACGCTCTAGGTGTCCTCCTACATCAGTCAGCGGCCGGGAGCAGGGCCGCCAGGCGCACCTCGCCGTCGGCGCCGTCCGATATCTCGACGGAGACGCCGGCATCCTGCGCCAGTCGCCGGACCAGGTAGCCGGGAATGTTTCCGGCGGAAAGCTCCGCCTCGGTTATATCCGGGCCGGTTGTCCGGCTCATGTCTTCGCTCAGGCGGGCGCCATCGCCGGAAGCGGTCAACGCGGCCCCGATCCCTTCTTCCAGGACGGCCAGGCGGACGCTGAGTGCGCCGCCCCGGGGCAGGGCGTCCACGGCCACCAGGACCAGGTTGAGAAGCATCGCCGCGCCGACGGGGGAGACCGGCCCTCCGTCGTCGTCCGGCCAATCCAGGACCACGTTGCCATCGGCCAGGAGGCCCGCCGCCAGTTCCCTGGCCTCAGGCAGCGTCGTCACGCCGCCGGCGCCGAAGGCGGAGCGGTAGAAGGCAAGGCGGCGGGTGAGCTGTTTGGCGGAGCGGATAATCAGGCCCAGGGCGTCATCGCTGTCCGGCTGTTCCTCCATCAGCTCCAGCCCGGCGTTGACCGCCGAGGTGGGACCAATCAGGTCGTGACAGAGGCGCGAACAAAGGAGTTTCGCCACCCTGAGGTCAATGCCCATGCTTACCCCCCTCGTTGCCTGTCCGGACCCGTTCGGGAGCCGGCGCCGGGACGGAGTTCAGCCCCCGGTCCTCTCGAGGATGTCATCCACGATTTGCCGCACGGCGGGACTTCCCTCGGAATTTCCGGTTAGATCGGCGGTCTTGTCGGTGACCGTGGCCCTGACTTGGTCCGCGTCC
>JADFTO010000220.1 GCA_022560215.1 Pseudomonadota bacterium
CACCGAAAATGCCCTATCTATTTGTTTTAACCGCAAATTCGTCATCGCAAATGAGTCCATTTGCTCGGGATTTGCTCTAACGCCCCCGCCGCCCCAGGAGAGGAACGAAACATGCGGATCATCGTCAACGGCCAACAGGCGTTCGGAAAGGCCTGCCTGGAAGCGATGCTGGAGCGCGGCGACGACATCGCCGCCGTCTATTGCGCCCCGGACAAGGAAGGCAAGCCCCAGGACCCGATCAAGGAATTCGCCCTCGAAAAGGGGCTCCGGGTCGTTCAGCCGCCCAACTACAAGGATGCCGACGTGCTCGACGAGATGCGGGCGCTGGAGGCCGATCTCATGGTCATGGCGTTCATGATCGTCTTCGTGCCCGAAGAGGCGCGCGACATTCCCACCCATGGCTCCATCTGCTTCCATCCGTCGCTGCTGCCCAAGCACCGGGGGCCCAGTTCGATCAATTGGCCGATCATGGGGGGCGCGACCAAGACCGGGTTGACCATCTTTTGGCCCGACGACGGGCTGGATGAAGGCGAAATCCTGTTGCAGAAGGAAGTGGACATCGGGCCCGACGACACCCTGGGAACGATTTATTTCGACAAGGTATTCCCCCTCGGGATCGAAGCCGTGCTCGAAGCCGTGGACCTGGTCAAGGCGGGGGACCCGCCCCGCATCAAGCAGGACGACAGCCAAGCCACCTACGAGAGTTGGTGCAAGAAAGCCGACGCCGAAATCGATTGGTCGAAACCGGTGGATGAAGTTTATAACCTGATCCGCGGCACCAACCCGCAGCCGGGCGCCTGGACCGTCCATGACGGCAAGGAACTGAAGATCTTCGATTGCGCCAAGGGGACCGGTGCCGAAGGCGCCGCCGGCGAAGTCATCGAGGTCACGGACGAAAGCTTCACCGTCGCCGCCCAGGGCGGCGGGATCGAGGTTAAACGGGTCCGGCCCACGGACAGCAAGAAAATCCCGGCCGGCGAATTCATCACCAACAGCGGCCTTGCCAAGGGCGCTCGGTTGGGCGGAGCGGCGGATTGACCGCAAGGAGAGAGATCAATGTCTAAGAGCGATATCGAAATAGCCCGCGAGGGTACCATGGAGCCGATTGCCGACATCGGCGCCAAACTGGATATTCCGGCGGACCAGCTTCACCTTTACGGCCCGTACAAGGCCAAGGTCTCGCTCGATTTCGTCAACTCCCTGGCGGACAGGCCGGACGGCAAGCTGATCCTGGTCACCGCCATCACGCCGACGCCGGCCGGCGAAGGCAAGACGACCACCACGGTGGGCCTGGGCGACGCGCTCAACCGGATCGGCAAGCGGGCCATGTTCTGCCTGCGCGAGCCGTCCCTCGGCCCGTGCTTCGGCATGAAGGGGGGCGCCGCCGGCGGCGGCTACGCCCAGGTGGTGCCCATGGAGGACATCAACCTGCATTTCACCGGCGATTTCCACGCCATCGGCGCCGCCAACAACCTGCTCGCCGCCTTGCTCGACAACCACGTCTACTGGGGGAACGCGCTGGACATCGACCCGCGCCGCGTCTCCTGGCGCCGGGTGGTCGACATGAACGACCGGGCGCTGCGCAACATCGTCGCCAACCTGGGCGGCGTCGCCAACGGATTCCCCCGCGAGGACCACTTCGACATCACCGTGGCCTCAGAGGTGATGGCCATCTTCTGCCTGGCCACGGACTTGAGAGACCTGACGCGCCGGCTGGGCAACATCATCGTCGGCCAGACCCGCCAGCGCCAGCCCGTCCGGGCCAGCCAACTCGAGGCCCACGGCGCCATGACCGCGCTGCTCCGGGACGCGCTGGCCCCCAACCTGGTGCAGACCCTGGAGAACAACCCGGCCTTCATCCACGGCGGACCCTTCGCCAACATCGCGCATGGCTGCAACTCGGTGCTGGCCACGAGGACGGCGTTGAAGCTCGCCGATTACGTGGTCACCGAGGCCGGATTCGGCGCCGATTTGGGGGCCGAGAAGTTCTTCGACATCAAGTGCCGGAAGGCCGGCCTCAGTCCAGATGCCGTGGTCATCGTCGCCACCATCCGGGCGCTCAAGATGCACGGCGGCGTGGCCAAGGACGCACTCGGGACCGAGGACCTCAAGGCCGTGGAGGAGGGCCTCGCCAACCTGGAGCGCCACGTCGCCAACATTCGCCGCTTCAACGTCCCCCCCATCGTCGCCATCAACAGGTTTTCAGCCGATACGGCGGCGGAAGTGGACCTGGTGCTGAGCAAATGCGCCGAGTTCGGCGTCGACGCCATCGAATGCGACCACTGGGCCTTGGGCTCGGCCGGCGCCCGGGAGCTTGCCCAGGCCGTGGTCAAGATCGCCGACGGCGGCGAGGCCGACTTCCAGCCCCTTTACCCTGATTCCATGCCCCTCATCGACAAGATCCGGACCATCGCCCAGACCCTTTACGGGGCCGCCGACATCGCCGCCGACGACAAGATCACCCGGCAACTCGCGGACCTGGAGGAGGACTTCGGCCACTTCCCCGTGTGCATGGCCAAGACCCAGTACAGCTTTTCCGCGGACCCCACCCTCAAGGGCGCGCCCAGCGGCCACATCCTTCCCGTCCGCGAGGTTCGGCTTTCCGGCGGCGCCGAATTCATCGTCGCCGTCTGCGGCGACATCATGACCATGCCCGGCTTGCCCCGGGTGCCCGCGGCCAACTCAATCGGCGTCGACGAGACCGGCGCCATCGTCGGCCTGTACTGATCCCCGCGCCCTAACGGCCCCGATCCGCCTCCCCGATGGAACGCTCCAATGCGGGGTAGCGCAGGCCGAGGGTCACCGCCCTCGCCACCATGAAGCCCGAGAACGCCAGCCACAGGCCGTGATTGCCGAGGAGGGGAAACAGCACCGCCGTGGCGGCGACGAAAACGGCCAGGGAAACCATCATGGCGTTGCGCATCTCCACGGTCCGCGTGGTGCCGATGAAGATGCCGTCAAGCTGATAGCTCCACACCGAAAGCAAGGGCAGGACCACGGCCCAGGGCAGGTAGGTCAGGGCCGTCTCGCGCACCTCCGGCACGTCGGTGACGGCCCCGATCAGGATCACGCCGAGGACGGCGTAGGCGAACGCGAACCCGACCGAGAAGACCAAGGCCCAGACGCTGGTGGCCCTGACCACGCCCCGGAACTCATCTCGGTCCCGGCCCCCAAGCGCGCTGCCGGCCAGGGCTTCCACGGCGTGGGCGAAGCCGTCCAGGGCGTAGGACGTGAACATATGGAAGATCAGCAGGACGGCGTTGGCGGCCAGGATCACGTCGCCCATCCTGGCGCCCAGCGCCGTCAACAGGACGAATGCCGCCTGCAGGCAAAGGGTGCGGATGAAAAGGTCCCGGTTGATGGCGATCAGGCGCCGGAAGCGTTCCTTGTCCAGGATCAGGGCCGGGCGCCACCTGCCGCCGACGGCCGGCGCGTGCCGCCTGACCAGCCAGGCGCCGAGGGCCACCGCCCCCACTTCCGAGATCAGGGTCGCCCAGGCCACCCCCTCGACGCCCCAGCCCAGTCCCATGACGAACCACAGATCGAGGACCATGTTGAGCCCGTTCATGGCCACTTGCAGGGCGAGGGCGGCGCGGGTGTTCTGGATGCCGATGAACCAGCCGAGGATGGCGTAGTTGGCGAGCGCCGCCGGCGCTCCCCAGACGCGGATGGAGAAGTAGGACTCCGCGAGAGGCTCCACGTTGGCGCTGGCATCGATGATGGAGAAGGCGGCCCACGCCACCGGCCCCTGGAGCACCAGTACGCATGAACCCAGCACCATGGCCAGCGCCAGCCCGCGCAGGAGATAAGCCCGCGCCTGGTCTGCGTCGCCCGAGCCCAGGGCCTGGGCGGTGAGCCCCGTGGTGCCCATGCGCAGGAACCCGAAACCCCAGTAGATGATGCTGAATATGAGGGCGCCTATGGCGACGGCGCCGATGTTGTGGGCGCCGGGCAGGTGCCCGACCACGGCGGTGTCCACGGCGCCGAGCAGGGGCACGGACACGTTGGACAGCATGATCGGGCCGGCCAGCCGCCACACCCGGCGGTTCCAGTTCACTTGGGGCATGTGTTTGCCCGCTATGACGCCGGTCCCCTAGAGCACTATCCGGCTAGTTGGGACCATTTGACCGGGATGATTTTGCGTCGTGGCTAGGCGCGCTTCGCATGGCGATGTGGGACATCGGCAAAGATGCGCAACGACGCCACGGCGCAAAAGCACCCGGCCTCCGGTGGGGCAAATCGGCCCCCCGGGTGCGTTGCGGCGCTTGCCCGATGCACCGCATCGCGCGGCGCGCCGCGCCTGCCCGGATGAACCGATTTGCTCCCATC
>JADFTO010000221.1 GCA_022560215.1 Pseudomonadota bacterium
CGGCTGGTTCGGCACCGAAAGCTTCGGCCGGTCCACCTTCGTGCAGGTGACGGACATCGACCGGGAGGACTACGACGATACGGTGCGCCGCCTGGCCGCGCATCTGTTCCAGGACTACGGCGCGCCCGACATGATGGCGGCCCTGGACGCCGCCCGCCACGAGGTGGACGACATGGTGGGCCTCTGCGCGCATCCCGCCGGCACCCTGCTCGCCATCGAAAGGGAATTCACCGAGCACTCCATCACCGAGCGCACGCGGGTGGTGGAGCGCAAGGACGACGGCCTGCACGCCCGTATCTGGTCGCTGGAGGACGACGACGGGCCGGACGGCGATTGACGGGGGCTTACGCATGGCTTCTGGCAATCCGGGCATTCTCCGCACCCTGCGCAACCCGAATTTCGGCGTCTACACGGCCGGCCACGCGGTTTCCCTCATCGGCACCTGGATGCAGCGCGTCGCCGTCGGCTGGCTGGCATGGGAGCTCACCCAGTCCACCGCCTGGCTCGGCGTCATCGCCGCCGCCAATTTCCTGCCCTCCGTTTTCATCGGACTCTTCGCCGGGGCCATCGCCGACCGCGCCGACCGATTGCGCCTGATCGTGTCTGCGCAAAGACTCCTCATGGTCCAGGCGGTGGCCCTGTTCGCGCTCACGGCGGCCGGCCTGATCACCATCGAGGCGCTGGTCGGGCTGGTGCTGTTCCACGGGGTGGTGGTCGGCTTCAACCAGCCGGCCAACAAGGCGCTGATCCCGAGCCTGATCCCGAGGGACGGCCTGCCGACGGCGCTCGCCATCAACTCCATCGTCTTCAACCTGGCGCGCTTCATCGGCCCGGTGGTGGCAGGCGTCTTCATCGTCGCCGGCGGCCTGTCGGCCGCCTTCGCCGTCAACGCCGTCAGTTACCTGGCTTTCCTGGCCGCACTCTCGAGGCTGCGCATCGATGCCGCCGAAAGGAAGCCCGCCCTGGTCTCGAGCGCCACCCTGCTGGGCCAGGTCGCCGACGGGATGCGCTACGTCGCCGGCCATCCCGGGATCGGCCCCTTGCTGCTGTTGTATGCGGCCGTGGCGCTCTCGGGCAGGCCCGTGGTCGAGATGCTGCCGGGCTTCGCCTCCCAGGTCTTCGGCGGTGGGGCGGAAACCCTGGCCACCCTCACCGCCACCATGGGGCTCGGCGCCATCGCGGCCGGGGTCTGGCTGGCCAGGCGCGGCCCCGCCCCGGGGCTGACGCGCACCACCGTGGCCAGCGTCATGGGCTTGGTTTTCGCCACCCTGCTCTTCGCCTCTACCGAGGCGCTCTGGGTGGGCATGGCGGCCATCGCCTGCTTCGGCTTTTTCGCGGTCTCGGCCAGCATCGGGACGCAGACCCTGATCCAGCTGGCCGTGGCGTCCAACATGCGGGGGCGCGTCTTCGGCCTGCACGGGATCGTCTTCCGGGGCGGCACGGCGGTGGGCGCGCTCGCCATCGGCGCCGTCTCCGAATGGGTGGGGCTGCGCTGGTCCGTCGCCGGCGCCACCGTGCTCATGATCCTGGCCTGGACCTGGGCCTGGAACCGGCGGGTTTCCATCTCGGCGGCCTTGGAAGACGGGGGCGACGCTCGGTTGAACGGGGAGCCTTAAATGATGTTCATGCCGTGAACACAATTTTTTCAGGACCAAGCGGATCGCTCCACTCCTTGCAGGGGCGCGGGTGCGGAAGCCGGCGAACACGTCCCGCCGGTGGGGCGTGTAGAAGTTGCGGCAGGCGCCGGTGTCGTTCACTCGAAGGGCGCGAAGGTGATCACGAAAAGCCCATTTTTAGGATTAAGAAATTCAATCAATTCATTGATTTTGCGCGCATTTTCTTTTTGGCTGGGCAGCGCCTTGTAGTCCCGTTCCCCCAAGCCGGTCCTGGCCTTGACGTATACCGCCACCTGCCGCCGGATGGTTGATGCCCAACCCTGGTCTTCCAGCCCGTCTTTTCCCCGTCCGCTCAGCCGGTATTCCGTGACGCCGTAGGCCGAGACGATTTTCTCGCTGAAACGGCCTTGGCGCCAGCGCCCGTGGAAGGTGCGCGAGAATCCGATCATGGACATGAGGTCGGGAATGCCCGGCAGCGCCGATTCCAGGGTCTCGGTCCTCGCCTGTTCGATGCAGGTATCGGGGAAGCCCATTTTTCCCGATTTTGCGATGGCGTACTCGACGATGGAGGCGTTGGGGGGATGGGGGTGATAGAGGATCAGGCTTTCGTGGTCTTCGATCAGCGCGTTCACGTCCTCCTTCCTGATGCCCGATATGGTGATGGGCGGCCTGCACCTGCCGTACCGGTCCCGCCTTATGTGGCCCCTGATTTCCTCCAGGATTCCCAGTTCGATCCACCAGCAGGCGCCCGGGATGTAGGCCCAGAACTCCTCGAAGGCCGACTCGAGGCCTTCCAAGTCCCTGAGTCCCTCGTCTTCGCATTTATGGACCCTGGCCTTGGCCCGGTTCTGGGTGTTGATTTCCAGGCCCGGCCTGACCACGGTCGGGAACGGCGGAACATAGCCGTCGCCGGCGGCCGCGGGCACGACTCCGAAGATCATGACCGTGGCCGCGAACCTGATCATGCCATCCGCTCCCCGTTGCGGCAGGAGGGGAAAGGGCCCGCCCCCGCCATGACGGCTTGTTGCCCAACCGGGCAGGCTGTATTTTCGAACCATACCAACCTTATGTCCCCTTCGGCAAAGCGGGGGGAGCGGATTTCCTGCCATCGCGCGGATTTCGAATCGAGGGGGCGGGCCGGGTGCCCGGACAGCCAAGGGGAAGGACGACATGAACGAGGGGAACTGGCACAAGGTGGCGACACGGGCCGAGATCATGGAGGAAGAGCCCATTCGGGTCGTCGTCGGCGACACGCCCATCGCCCTTTACGAGGTGGAGGGCGAGCTGTACGCGACCCATGACGTCTGCACCCACGCCGAGGCCAGCCTGAGCGAGGGAATTCAGGAGGGCGACACCATCGAATGCCCCATGCACAGCGGCTGCTTCAACATCCGCACCGGCGAGGCCGTGGGGCCCCCCGTCACCGAGGACATCAAGACCTACCAGGTGCGCCTGGAAGGCGACGACGTGCTCGTCCGCGTCGATTAGAGCATTTTCCACGCCAGTGGAAACATGCGATAAGCCCGCTCAGGCAGTGAGCGGCCAAAGGCAGAATCTAGGGCGCTATCCGGCAGATGGGAGGAATGTCCATGACGCTTTGGATCACGGAAGGGGACGTGGTCTCCCTGATGCATCTGGGCGACGCCATAAGCGCCCTGGAAGAGGGCCTCAAGCTGGAGGCGGCGGGCGAGGCCGCCAACATGGTCAAGACCCATGCCGTGTGGGGAGGCCGCAACACCCTTCACGCCATCGGCGCCACCTTCGAGGGCGCGGGCTTCGTCGGCACCAAGACCTGGGGCCATACCTCTGGCGGCGCCACGCCCCTGCTTATCCTCTGGGACAGCGGCTCAGGCGAGCTCAAGGCCGTCATCGAGGCCTTCGCCCTGGGACAGATGCGCACCGGCGCCATGTCCGGGGTGGCGAGCCGCTGGCTGGCGGCCGCCGACGCCCATGACATGGCCGTCATCGGCACCGGCAAGCAGGCCCTGACCCAGGTCGCCGCCGTCGCCGCCGTCAGGCCCTTGAGGCGGGTCCGGGTGCATAGCCCTTCCCTGGAAAACCGCGCCGCCTTCGCCCGCAAACTTGCCGCCGAGGGGTTAGGTTTCGAGGTGGAGGCGAGCCCGTCGGTGGAGGCCGCCGTGGAGGGGGCGTCGGTCATCACCCTGGTCACCCGGGCCACGGAGGCTTTCCTCGACGCAGGCATGATCGCGCCCGGCGCCCACGTCAACGCGGTCGGCGCCATCACGCCGGAACGCGAAGAGTTCTCTCAAGGTTTGTTCCAGCGCGCCGCCGTGGTGGCCGTCGACAACGTGGCGGGGGCGAAGAACCTGTCCAAGGAATACAAGCGCTACTACGACGGCGGCCCCGGCGACTGGGCGGACGTGAAGCCCATCTGCCAGGTGGTGGCGGCGGCCGGCGGGCGCCCGCGCGGCGCCGACCTGACCCTGTTCAAGGCCATGGGCATGGGGATTTCCGACCTCTCCCTGGGCATCAAGATTTATGCCTCCGCCGTCAAGGGGGGGGTGGGGCGCGAGATTCCCCATCCCACCCGCGCCAAGCCCCGGCTGCACGGGGATTAGCGGGCCCCCGCAACCACTTTTACCGAACTTCGGTACGGATTGGGCGGTGTCAGAACAAACTGGCTTGAGTCGGCGAGTCGGGTTTTGTAGCGTCTGTGGATGAGAAATCCATTCCGTTATTTCAAGAC
>JADFTO010000032.1 GCA_022560215.1 Pseudomonadota bacterium
CGGGTCAGGATTGATAGGAACCATTTGACCGGGATTATTTTGTCCCGTGGCTAGGCACGCTCCGAAAGGCGATGCTTGCGCATCGGATGAGGGGCGTAACGACGCCACGGGGCAAAAGAAGGCGGCCTCCGGTGGGGCAGATCGGTCCCCCGGGTGCGTTGCAACGCTTGCCCGATGCTTGCCCGATGCTGCGGCATCGCTGGGCGCGCCGCGCCTGCCCGAATGAACCGATCTGCTCCCATCAAATTGATTCCTATCAATCCTGAACCGCTCTAGGGCAGGCGTGGGGAGGGGCAGGCAAGGGGGAAAGCGGATATTTCCTCGCCGCCGCCTTTATCGGCAAGGGATCGTCCCTTGGAATCGCCTCAGAATGGGTGGCGAAATTGCGCGGCCGTTCGAGTTCCCAAGGATAAGGAAACCGATGAAACGCATCACCGTCTTCGGAGGATCCGGGTTCCTCGGCCGCAGCATCGTCCTCAAGCTGGCCGCCGGGGGGGCCGCGGTGCGTGTGGCCGTCCGCCACCCCGGGCGCGCATCCCACCTCGAGGGGGCCGCGGGCGGCGGCACCATCGAGCTCATGCGCGCCGATGTCTGGGACGAAAAGTCCGTGGCCCGGGCGGTGAGGGATTCGGGATCCGTCATCAACACAGTCGGCCACTACGTGGAGAAATCCGGGGCGACGTTCGACGCCGTCCACGGACAAGGCGCCTTGCACGTGGCCCGGCAGGCGGGCGAGGCGGGCGTCCGGCGGCTGATCCATATCTCGGGTCTGGGCGCCGATCCTTCCTCGGACTCCCCTTACGTGAGGGCCCGGGGCATCGGGGAGGTCCTGGTGAGGGAAGCCTTCGTGGACGCCACCATCCTCCGGCCAAGCGTCATCTTCGGGCCCGAGGACGCCTTCTTCAACAGGCTCTCCGACATGGCACGGCTCGCCCCTGTCCTGCCCCTGTTCGGAAGGGGGCTGACGAGATTGCAGCCGGTGTTCGTCGGTGACGTGGCCCAAGCCTGCGCCCGGGCCCTGGCCGACCCGGAGACGGCGGGCAAGGTCTACGAACTGGGCGGCCCCGGGGTCTACACCTACGCCGACCTGCTACGGCTGGTCATCGAACGGACGGGGAGAAAAAGGCTTCTCCTGCCGGTTCCCTTTTTCGTCTGGGAGGGGATGGCGGCCCTCATGGCGATCCTGCCCAACCCGCCGTTGAGCAGAGATCAGGTGAAGCTGATGAAAGGGGACAATGTGGTCGGGGCGACGGCCATGGGGCTTGCCGAGCTGGGAATCGCCCCGGCGTCCGTGGAAGATATCCTGCCCACCTATGTCAACGCCTGAGTCTCAAGGAATCCGGCGCACGGAATAAACCCGGCGACGGCGCCGGGCGTAAGCTCCTTTCGGCGGCCGCGGCCATGTGTGGACGGCTCCCTGTTGGCAAGGTTGTTTTTGGAAACAAGTAAAGCCCAACTGAACCAGGGGGCAAGGATCGCGGTCTCTCCTCGCCCATCATCATTGCCCGATCATGTCCGTCATGGATCGCCATTTCTGGATGCGGTTGTTGCCGTAGTCGGCGACAAAGACCGTGCCATCCTCGGCCACCGCCACGGCGGTCACGTAGGTAAACTGCCCGGGTCCGTTTCCCCTCTCGCCGAAAGCCGTGAGGAAGGTGCCGTCGGCGGTGAATTTCTGTATCCGATGATTATAGAAGTCGGCGGCGAAGACGATCCCTTGCCTGTCGACAACCAGACTCGTGACGACGGCGAACCAACCGTTGAACGGACCGAAAATGTTCATGCCGAAGGGTCCGCCCCATTTCCGCACGAAACCGCCATCAGGCGCGAAAGCCTGTATTCTGTCGTTGTAACCGTCGGCGACGAGCAGCGTTCCCCCCGGACCAAGGACCACGTCCGTGGGGTAATTGAACTCACCGGCCCGGATGCCGACCTCGCCCGTCGTTCCCCACTGGCGCACGAAGCCGCCGTCCGGACGCAGGTGCTGGACTCTCTGATTATAGAAGTCGGCGACGAAGAGATCGCCGTTGGGCGCGATAGCGACACCTCCCGGGGCATTGAACTGACCGGGATCGCTGCCTCCACTTCCGATAATCCTGCGCGGTGTTCCGTCGAGGCCGAAGACCTGGATGCGGTCGTTCCAGTATTCGGCGACGTAGAGTTCTCCGTTGGCGATCCTCAGATTCATCGGCCGGCCCAACTCGCCCGGGCCCTTGCCGGGCTTACCGAACTGGCGCTTGAAGTTGCCTTCGAAATCGAAGACCTGGATGCGGCCGTTGCGGGAATCGGCGACGAACACCTCTCCGCCGGAGACAGCGATGCCGGTCGGATCATTGAACTGGCCGGGGCCGGAGCCCGGTTCTCCCCATGCCATGACGAACGCGTAACCCGGCTCCTTGGACCAGGGCACGAAGGCCAGCCAACCCGCCACGAGAAGGAGCGCGAGTAAAAGGACGAGTCCGCCGCCGGCCTTCGTAAGAGTCCTCAGCTTCGTCACGATATCATTTCTTCCTCAACTCAGTCGGCCGCTCCCGTTCAGAACGTATATTTTACCTCGAACTTGAACCGGTAATCGGATTCCGACTGAGTCCCGTTAAGGCCGTGGGCGATGGGAATCTGCACACCCGTTCGGAGCGCCACGTTCCGGTAGGTGGCAAATATCCCCGGCGACAGGAAGAGCTCCCAGCCGCCGCTATTGGCGACATCGGCGCCGGCGAGGTTGTCGCGCCCGGCGTTTTCCCAGTTGAGCTCGAGGAAGACCACCGCATCGGGCTCCAGGTACCCGCTGAGGACGGGACGGACACCGCCTACGATGTCGAGGAACTGCCGGTCGCCTTTTTCCAGCCCCCCGCCGCCTTCGGTGTTGAGCCGGTAGCGCGCCGCCAAATTGTAGTACCAGCGCCGGCTCTCGTGGCCGTAGAGCAGGCCGCCGACGAAATCCGTGGAGCCGCTGCCGAGCCGGGGGGTGCGGCCGTCGTCGCCGGTCGGCAGCTTGACCTGGCCGAGGACCGCCGCCGAGCGCTGCAGGCCGGGCGTATCGAGCCTGAGGAAGCGATAGCGGCTGCGCAGCACGATATCGCCCAGGCCGGAAGAGCCGCTGTCGTTCGAGTCCTTGTCGAGGTACGGCAGTTCCATCTCCGCCGTCCAGTCGGCGGTCAGGCCGTATTCGAGCTCGAGCTCGACTTCCTGCTCGGTTTCCCTTTCGCCGGCGCCGCTGGCGCGCTTCCGGGAATACCCGGCGGTCACCTCGAGGCCGCCCCCGTAGACCAGATGGGGCCCCGGCGTGAAGATGGGGTTGTGGGCGGCGCCGGGTTTCGCCGTGGCAACCATGCCGACGGCCAGAAGCGCGCCGATCAACGACGCTTGCATCGCCGGCATGTAAGGCAGTTTCATTTTTCTACTTCTTCGGCGCTTCGAACTTGCGCAGGGTGAATCCGGCCTCATCGACGGCCCGCTTGGCGGCGGCCTCCTCGAGGGTCGCCCCTTCGGCCACGGCGACCGCGACCAGCCCACTCTCTATATCGATCTCCACCGTCACCACACCCTTCAGGCCGCCGACCTTCTTTTCCACGCCATAAGCGCAGAAGGGGCAGGCCAAGCCGTCGACATAGAGTTTGTAGACATGGGACTCGGCGACAGCGGCCGTCGCGGCGAACAACATCAGCCCCAGCGCCAATCCCGTTCGGTTTAGAAATTTTGTCATCTTGCGTTCTCCATGTGGCCGGCATTCGGGTCTCCGCCCGTCTCCCCGGTGGCGGCGATGAGGGCTTCCATGATCGAGCACGAACGTAGCGCGCCCCGGCCCGGGCAAGCCGAGATCAGGTCTTCGAGAGCGCCGCGAATTTCCTCGAGCCGGGCGATCTTGAGATTGACCTCTTCGAGTTTCATCGTGGCCTGCTCGCGCACGTCGGAGCAATCGGCGGACGGGTCGGCCCGGAGCGATAGAAGCTCCGCGACCTCCCGCAACGAAAAACCGATATCCTGGGCTTGGCGGATGAAACGGATGCGCGCCACGGCCTCCTCTGGATAAATGCGAAACCCGCCGTCGAACGGCTTGGGCGGCTGTTCGATCAGGCCCTTGCGCTCATAGAACCGTATGGTCTCCACGCCGACACCCGCTTTCGCGGCCGCCCTGCTGATTGTCATTGCTTTCATGTCTCGCACCCCGCCGATCAATCTTCACTACGTACAAAGATACGGCATCGGGCGGAAAGCGCCAATCGAGGCCCCGGACGAAGGCCCGTTCCGGGCGGCCGGAACGACCGGGCCGGATGAAGCACCTTGCCCTATCGCTTGCCGCCCGGCCACGTCAGGAAGGGCATGTTGACGACGATGCCCGGCTTTTCGATGCTCACCCAGCCGCGATCGATGGCGCCCCGCAACTCGGGCACGGACTTCAAGACCCGGGCCGATTTCACCTCCTTCCATGTCACCAGGGTCACCGCGCGCAGCGGGCTGTACCCCGGATCTCCGGGCGTGTGTTCGAAAATATCCGCCTGTCCGCCGAGCGGGCCCGTCGGGCCATCCCCGGTCTTGCCGTTGGTGAAGACGTACACGGGCGCAAGCATCTCCTTCGGGGCCTTGGCGAGGGAGGGGACGAGAAGCACCGGCGAGCCTCCCATCATGTCGGTGAGAATCTTGGCGATCTTCGGGTCCGAGGTCTCGGTGTGTATGAACAGGATTTCTTGCCCCTTGCTGTAGCCCGTGACGGCCGGCACCGTCGGGGCGTCGGCGGCCATCATGCCGCCCATGGGCTTCATGCCTTCCGCGGGCATCTTCATGCCCTGGGACCAGACCGGAGAGGGGCCTGTCAGCGTGAAAAGCAGAAGGGCGAGAAAAGCGCCGTTCCTGGGAAGGTTATTCATCGGCTTGCCTCCTAATTGCGTGCGGGTGGAGGCACACCCTAACCGCCGTACCATGGTACGGAGTCAAGGCCTCAAACGAGAAAAATTATTGGATGGACGACACAGAAAAATTGTAATTTCTCACCCCGGTGGAGCTACGCTGGCAGGAAGATGGAGTTTCCGTCAAGTGTGGCGCGGATGGCTTGGAAGACGGAGAGGCCGTTGTGATGTCCGGTTTCGACGATGGAGCGGACTGCGGCGAAGAGCTGGCCGCCCCATTGGGAACGGAAGCCGTCCACACATGACTGCACCCGAGCAGTTTGCACCAACCTCAAAACAAACCTTGCCAACAGGGAGCCACCCACACATGACCCGAGCCCAAATACCCAAGCCACCGCCAGATCCACCCCCGGAACCAATCCCTGGCGTTCCCCCAATTCCTCTGCCTGACAAGCCCCCGCAACCGCCACCAACGGAACCGCCACCGCCAGGTTATGCATCGCCCTCGGATAACCTCTGATGCGAGATCGGTGATTCCCATGTCGAAGCACGAAGCAAAATTCCAAGTGGGGTAAACAATTCAGCCCAAGCTGTTTGACTGCATCGGGGTCTTTTTCGTTGTCGATCCGACATTTCAAGGGACAGATGAATGGTACGAGCAAGTGGCTCGCTCACGCCCCCCGAAGGACAAACCTTGGTAGTGAATGAAGCGGCTCATACCACCTATGTCGCCGAGCAGAACCTAGAGCCTCCACAAGCACCACGGAGAATCGTGCCCCCGTTTGCCCGCCGCCGCCCATTCGGGGCATAGTGGCGACATGGGCAAGCGTCAATCTGCGGATTCCCTTTTGCACGAGGGCGGAGAAGGCATCTCCGATCATCTCGAGCTGCTCGCCGATATGAGCCAGGACTTCGCGGCCTCCCGGGATATCGAGAAAACCCTGATGCGGGCGATTGAACGCATCACCCGGCACGTCGGCGCCGCGGGCGGCGCCTTGTTCCTGCTCGACGAGGCGGGAGAGACGCTCACCTGCCAGGCCTGCGTCGGGGCGACGGAAATCACCGGCCTGACGCTGCGCAGCGACGAGGGCATCGTCGGGCGCTGCGTGCGGGAAAACGCCGCAGAGATCGTCCGCGACGTGGCCGCCGACCCCAGTTTCCAGAAATCCGTGGACGAACGGACCGGGTTCACGACGCGCTCCATCCTGTGCGCCCCCATGAGCGTCAAGGACCAGCGCATCGGCGCCATCGAACTGGTCAACAAGCTCGGCGGCGACGGGCTGTTCGCCGAGTCGGACCTGCATCTGCTTCAGTCGCTCAGCGCGTCCGCGGCGCTGGCCGTCCTCAACGCCCGCATGGCCGAGGCCCTGGTCGAGCAGGAACGGATGCGCCGGGAGCTGGAACTGGCCGCCGAGATCCAACGCAGCCTTTTGCCCGAATCCCGCCCCGGGACCTACCCGGTGCATGGCGTCAACGTTCCGGCCAGGACCGTATCGGGCGACTTCTACGATTTCTTCCCCGCCGGGGACGGGCGCATCTGTTTCAACCTGGGCGACGTGTCGGGAAAGGGCATGAACGCCGCCTTGCTCATGGCCAAGACGGCCAGCCTGTACCGTTGCCTGGGCAAGACCGAGCACAGCCCGGGACGCCTGCTCGGCCGCATCAACGAGGAGATTTGCGAGACCGCCACCCGGGGCATGTTCGTGACCATGGTCGGCGGCATCTACGATCCCGCCTCGGGCCTGGTGCGCCTGGCCAACGCGGGACACGAACCCGCCCTCCATCACGCGGCCGGGGGCGGCTTCCGGGCCCTGCCCGCGAACGCCCCGCCGCTCGGCATCGCGCCCTTGGCCGAAGGCGAGGATGGCGTCCCCGAAATCGAGCTCTGGCTTGACGGCGGGGTCCTCTACGTTTTCACTGACGGGGTCACCGAGGGATCAGTGGAAGACGGCAGTCCCCTGGGGGTAGAGGGCATGAAAGCGTTGATCGAGGAAAACGTCTCCCTTCCGGCAAGCGAGCGGTTGCAGGCCGTGGTCGGGCGGCTCCTGAGGGAAGAGGAAGCCCTGCACGACGATCTCACAATTCTCGCCATCGACGACGCGGACCCGGCGGCGAGGCGATCCCCCGGCGCGGGCGGCGGCGAAAGGATTCTCGAGTTCGCCTTCCCTTCCCAGGCGGACCAATTGAAAAAAGTGCGCGGCAAGGTCAGGGACTCGGCCAGGCTCTGCGGTTTCGGCGCCGATGCGGCCCAGGATATCGTCCTCGCCGTCGACGAGGCCTGCCAGAACGTCATCCGCCACGCCTACGGCGGGTCTCCCGAGGGCGAGATCGTCCTCGAAATACGCCGCGCGGGCGGCGATCTCGTGGTCCTGCTCAGGGACTTCGCCGAGTCCACCGATGTCACGACCGTGAAGCCGCGCGACCTGGACGACCTGCGTCCGGGCGGCCTCGGCACCCATTTCATGACCGAGGTCATGGACCGGGTCGAATTCCTCTCCCCCCCGGAGGGCGGAGGAAACCTGCTCAGGATGGTGAAACGGATTGCGTGAGGAGCCCCCATGGAACACCAGATAAAGGACCGCAACGGGGCCGTCGTCATCTCCTTCGAGGGTGACGTGGACCTGCAGAGCTCCCCCCAGGCGCGCGAAGCCCTGCTCGAATGCGTGAGCCGCAACCGGCCGGTCCTGGTGGACCTGTCCCGGGTCAACTACATCGACAGTTCCGGCATCGCCTCGCTGGTGGAATCCCTGCAGAGCGCCCGCAAGCGCGGCTCGGAACTGGTCCTCGTGGCGGTCAGCGAGACGGCGATGCGGGTGTTCAAGCTGGCCCGCCTGGAGACGGTGTTCACCATCTTCGAAACCCTCGACGAGGCCCTGGCGAAGACCGGGAATCCAACTTAGTTCCCATGCACACCACCGATGCCCGACACCCCGTCACCAGGTTCACCGAAAAGGTGGGCCGCCGCGCCATAGACAGCGTGGAGGGGTTAGGCCGGGCGGGCGGGCTCATCGCCGAGAGCCTGTACTGGCTCCTCGCCGGCCCGCGCCTCGGGCAGCCCGTGCGCGTGGGCTCGGTATTCGTGCAGATGATGGAAATCGGCGTCCGGGCCATCCCCATCATCGCCCTTCTCGGCGGCACCATCGGGGTCATGCTGGCCATCCAGGGCATCCATACCCTGAGGCTGTTCGGCGCCGAATCCCGCGTCGTCATCGGCATCGCCCTATCCGTGACCCGGGAGTTCGCGCCCCTGATCACCGCCATCCTGGTGGCCGGGCGGTCGGGCTCGGCCCTGGCGGCGCGCCTCGGCACCATGAAGATCAACCAGGAGATCGACGCCCTTAACGTCATGGGCATCCATCCGGTCCGTTACCTGGTGGTTCCGGCCCTGCTGGCCCTGCTGGTGATGTTGCCGGCCCTGACCCTGTTCAGCAATTTCGTCGGGCTGTACGCGGCGGGCCTTTACGTGGGCGTGGACTTAAGCATATCCATGGCCGCCTTCGTCGATCAGACCATTGACGTGCTTTCAACCGGCGACCTTTTGCACGGCCTCGGAAAAAGCGTCATCTTCGCCATCCTCATCGGCGTCATCGGCGTGGTCAACGGCGCCTCCGTCAAGGGCGGCGCCGAAGGTGTGGGACGGGTCACGACACGGGCCGTGGTGCAATCCATCTCGGCCATCGTCGTCACCGACATGATATTCGCTTTCGTGGCGACCCGCTGACATGACGGATACGGACACCCAGGCGGTCATCCAGGTTTGCGACCTGGTCACCCACTACGGCCCGCGCCTGATCCTCGAGGGGATCAGCCTGGACGTGGCCGAGGGCGAGATCATGGTCATCATGGGCGGCAGCGGTTCGGGGAAGAGCACATTGTTGCGCCACATGATGGCCCTGGAGGTGCCGACGTCGGGTTCCGTCCGGCTCATCGGGCTGGACGTCGGGTCAGCGGACATCCGCCAGATGATCGAGTTGCGCAAGAGCATCGGCGTCGCTTTCCAGGGCGGCGCCTTGTTCAGCTCAATGACGGTGGGCGAGAACATCATGCTGCCCCTCTTCGAGCACACGGACCTGGACCGCCAGACCATGGAGATCATGGTGCGCATGAAGCTGGAGCTGGTGGACCTGGCCGGGTTCGAGGACCTGATGCCGGCGGAATTGTCCGGCGGCATGACCAAGAGGGTGGCCTTCGCCCGGGCCGTGATCATGGACCCCAAGCTTCTGTTCTGCGACGAGCCTTCCGCCGGGCTGGACCCGGTGGTGGCCTCGGCCCTGGACGACCTGATCCTGCGCCTGCGCGAGGCCATGAACATGACCGTCGTCGTGGTCACCCATGAACTGGAAAGCGTCTTCAAGGTCGCCGACCGCGTCACCGTGCTGGACAAGGGGGAGATTCTGTTCATCGGCACGGTGGACGAGCTCCGCGGGCACGAAAGCGAACGCATCCAGAATATGCTCAACCGCCAGGCCGAGGACCATGTCGTCGACGCCGACGAATACCTGAGCCGCCTCACCGGCGAGGACTCAGGCCTGGCCCGGGAAGGAACCCCGTGAGAAACAACAGGATCAATTATGTGGTCGTCGGCGGCTTCGTGCTGGCCATGCTGGTGGGGCTGGTGGTCTCGCTGGCCCTGCTCACCGGGCGGACCGGGGCGACCGACGCCTATTTCACCGTTTACCGGAACGTCGCCGGGATCAAGTTCGGCACCCAGGTCCTCTACGAAGGCTATCCCATCGGCCAGGTGGAGGAGATCACGCCCATGGAACGGGACGGGACCATGTTCTTCCGCGTCGACTTCACCGTCGCCAAGGGATGGCGGATTCCGGAGGGCAGCGTCGCCCGCGTCGCCTCCTCGGGCCTGCTCGCCGCCGTCACGGTCAACATCGACGCCGGACCCGGCGGGGCGGCCCTGGAGCCCGGGTCCCATGTCGCGGGCAAGGAGGCCGACAACATCTTCGCCGCCGTGTCCTCTGTCGCCAGCGACATGACGAACCTGACGGAACAGAGCCTCAAGCCCCTGCTCGCCAACATCGACCGGACCGTGAGCACCGTCAGCGGGCTCCTGGAAGGGGACGTCCAGGAACTGTTCGGGCAACTCAGCTCCCTGGCCCAGGATTTGAGCGTCCTGGCCCTGGACATGTCGGAGCGGCTGCCCAAGATCGCCGACAACATCGAGACCTTCACCGTGAAAATGAACCGCAGCAGCGACGAGCTCATGGCCTTCCTCAGCCCTGAAAACCGGAAGAGCGTGGAAAAGCTCATCGCCACGGCGGACGCCACCGTCGAGAGCTACGCCCGCGTGGCGGACGACCTGGGCCGGACCCGCCAGAAGCTGGACCGCTTCCTGGACGACGTGAACACCATGGTCGGCGACAACAGGCTGGACATAGAGAAATCCATCGTCGACCTGCGCTACGTGATCGATTCCATGGCCCGCCACGTGGATTCCCTGAACCAGAACATGGAAGGGGCGGCCCGCAACATCTATGAATTCAGCCGCCAGATAAGGCAGAATCCGGGTCTGTTGCTGGGCGGCACCCCGCCCGCGGACAAGGCGGCCAGCCGGTGACCGGGAACGGGGGGAGCATGGTGAAAAGGACGTTGCCGGCCTTGCTTCTGGTCCTTGGGGCGTGCGCCCAGCCCGTGGTGCCGACGGACCGCTTCTACCGCCTCGACGTGGCTGAGCCGGAAACCCGGTTCGCCAAGCCCCGCCTGGAAGGGACGCTGGAGGTAGACCGTTTCGTCGCCGACGGGCTGACCGCGGGCCGCCCCATCGTCTACAGCGAAAGCGGCCGGCCCCGGGAGGTCCTGGAATACCACTACCACTTCTGGACCGAGCCCCCGACCATCATGCTGAGGGACCAGCTGGTGACTTACCTGCGCGCCGCCAAGGTGGCCGATACCGTGGTCACGCCCGAGCACCGCGTCGAGCCGGACTACGAGCTCGCGGGCAAGATCAAGCGCCTGGAGCAGGTCAACGGCAAGCCTCCGGGCGCCGTGGTCGAGCTGGAGCTGGCGCTGAAAAGGAGCGCCGACGGCCAAATCCTGATCCTCAACACCTACCGCATCGAGGCCGAGGCCAAGTCCGGCACGGTCGGCGCCGCGGTGGACGCCTTGAATTCGGCGCTCGGCCTCATCTACGCCCGATTCATCAACGACATTTCGGGACTCTGAGAAGCCGCCCGGGAGCGAAAAGCCCATGACCGTCAAGTCGACGAACATCACCACGGTCGCCCACCGGGTGACCAAGGAGGCCCGCTGGCGCGCCAACGGGCATAAGGGCGGCGTGCTGTGGTTCACGGGGCTGTCGGGCTCGGGCAAGACGACGCTCGCCTTCGAACTGGAACGGGGGCTGCACGAGAAGGGCCGCCGGGTCTATGTCCTCGACGGAGACAACGTCCGCCAGGGGCTCTCGGCCGATCTCGGGTTCTCGCCCGGGGAAAGGACCGAGAACATCCGGCGCATCGGCGAGGTGGCGGCGCTCTTCGCCGACGCCGGATACATCGTCATCACCGCCTTCATCTCGCCCTACCGCCGGGACCGCCGGCAGGCCCGCCGGGCGGCCGTCGATCCCTTCCACCTGGTCCACCTGAGCGCCCCCTTGGAGGTGTGCGAAAAGCGCGACCCCCGGGGCCTCTACAAGAAGGCGCGGCGCGGCGAGATCGCCGATTTCACCGGCGTCTCGGCCCCTTACGAGGCGCCCGAGCATCCCGACCTGCTCATCGACACCGCGCGGCTGTCGGTGGACGAAAGCCTGGCCCTGCTCACGGACTACGTGGACCGCTGCTTCGCCCTTCCAGGCCGAGACGCTGAAGGGTAGAGCGCTATCCAGTTAGTTGAATAGCGCTCTGGGGCTTGAATTCCCCTACACCCCCGCCACCGTTTCCTCGATGAGCAGGTCGACCACGGCCTTGAGCGCGTCCTCGGGCGCGGCGCCGCCTTCCAAGGCCTCGGCGTAGGTGGCGAGCTGGCGGTGGGCGCTGGTGCCGTGGGCGGTGATGTCCCGGCAGTGGGCGACCTCGGCGGCGCAGCCGAGCGCGTTCGCGTCCTCGGCCGTCAGCTCGATGAGTTCCTCCATGAGCTCGGCCGCGGGCACCACCTTGCCCTTGCCGAAGTCCACCAGCCCCTCGTCCAGGCCGTAGCGCTGAGCCCGCCAGCGGTTCTCGTTGACCAGCATGGAGGCGTACATGCGCCAGCGCTGGTTGTTGCGCCGCAGCCGGTAGAGCATGCGCAGGATGCACACGTAGAGGGCGGCGACGGCGACGGCGTCCTCGATGCGCGGGCAGACGTCGGTGATGCGCATCTCGATGGTGGGGAAATTGGCGCTCGGGCGCACGTCCCACCAGAGCATGGTGGCGTCGGGGATCAGTCCCGCCCGCACCAGCACGTCCACGTGGCGCTGGTACTCGGTGAAGGAGTTCAGGCGCTCGGGCAGCCCGGTGCGGGGCAGCTCGTCGAAGACGGCAAGCCGGTAGGACTTGAGGCCCGTGTCCTGGCCCCGCCAGAAAGGCGACGACGTGGTCAGCATCAGCAGGTGGGGGAGGAAGTACACGACCTGGTTCAACAGGTCGATGCGCAGATCGTCGTCGTCGATGCCGACGTGCACGTGCATGCCGCAGATGAGCAGCCGCCGGGCCACGGCCTGCATGTCGCGGGCGAGAACGTTGTAGCGCTCCTTGTCGGTGTGGATCTGTTCCTGCCACTCGGAAAAGGGATGGGTGGAGGCGGCGATGGGGGCGAGCCCGTACTTGCCGGCCACGTCGGCGACGGTTCGCCTGAGCCAGGCCAGGTTGTCGCGGGCCTCGGCCACGGTCTCGCAGACCCGGGTCGCCACCTCGATCTGGGACTTCAGGAACTCGGGCTTGACCAGTTCCTTGAAACGGGCCTCGCATTCCTCGAACATGGTGTCGGGGGGATCGATGGCCAGCCCCCTGGTTTCCGGGTCCACCAGCAGGTATTCCTCCTCGATGCCGATGGTGAAGGAAGGCTCGGGAACGCTCATGGCCGGATTCCCTGAATCGCCATGCTCTCCTTAGGCGGCCGGCGGCAGGAAATGGTGCCGCAGGGAGGAATCGAACCTCCGGCCCCACCCTTCATACCACTACCGTTTTCACGGCCACCCCGGCGGGGTGTTTGTGGTCTGGACCATCCCTTGACCCCGAAGGGCCCCACCCGTCTGGCCTCTACACCTTCCCGTCTCCGGGCTTGGCTCGGGATTGCCAGGTAAAAGGTTTCCCCGAATTTGAGCGGTACACTCCCGCGGGTTTCCCCGCGGGCGGGCAAATTACTACCAAGGGCGTGCTCTACCCCTGAGCTACTGCGGCTTAAATCCGTTCCGCCGCCCATACCGGGCGGCTCGGCACCTTGCCACAGGGGGGATGGGACTTGCAAGCATCCCTTGACGGGACAAGGCGCCGGCGCCCACCATGAGTCTATCCGGGCGGAAGGAGGCCGATCCCTTGCCGGCAGACAAGCCCCGCGTTACGCCCAAGGGGGCCGCCAAGGCCCGCGCCCGCCGCCGGCGCCTGGCATGCGCGCTGCGCGAGAACCTGAAGAAGCGCAAGCGCCAGGCCCGTGCCCGCAAGGCCCCCGAGCGCGACGCGTGACGGCTCCTTCGCCGCTTGAGGCTCCGCGGTCCATGGGGTAGAACCGGACTATCCGAGATAGTCCTAAAGGAGGCAGCCCATGTCCGTGATGCCCGACACCTGGATCCGCAAGATGGCGCTCGAACACAAGATGATCGAGCCCTTCGCCGACGCCGGCAAGCGGGAAGGCATCATTTCGTACGGCCTGTCGTCCTACGGCTACGACGCCCGGGTGTCGGAGGAATTCAAGATTTTCACCAACGTGGATTCGGCGACCGTGGACCCCAAGAATTTCTCGCCCGAGGGTTTCGTCGACCGCAAGGTCGACGTCTGCGTCATCCCGCCTAACAGTTTCGTCCTGGCCCGCACGGTGGAATACTTCCGCATCCCCCGCGACATCCTGGTGATCTGCCTGGGCAAGTCCACCTACGCGCGCTGCGGCATCATCGTCAACGTCACCCCCCTGGAGCCCGAGTGGGAGGGCCACGTGACTCTCGAGTTCTCCAACACCACGCCCCTGCCGGCCAAGATCTACGCCAACGAAGGCGCCTCGCAGTTCGTCTTCCTGAAGGCCGACCAGGTGTGCGAGACCTCGTATGCCGACCGCGCCGGCAAGTACATGAAGCAGATGGGCGTGACCCCGCCGAAGCTATAGGGACCGCTGGGGCCGCGGCCGGAAATCATCCATGGACCGCATCCGCATCCTGGGCGGCAAGCCGCTCTCCGGCGCCATCCCCATCGGCGGGGCCAAGAACGCCGCCCTGCCGCTCATGGCGGCCGGCCTGCTCACCGGCGAGACCCTGACCCTCACCAACCTGCCCCGCCTGGTGGATATCTCGACCATGGCCCAACTCCTGGGCGAGCTCGGGGTGGACGTGGACATGGAGGAGGGGGGCCGATGCACCCTCTCGGCCGCCGACGTGAGCGACACGGCGCCTTACAACCTGGTGCGCAAGATGCGGGCGGGCGTCCTGGTTCTCGGCCCCTTGCTGGCGCGCCTCGGCCATGCCCGGGTGTCCCTGCCGGGGGGCTGCGCCATCGGCACCCGGCCTATCGATCTGCACCTGGACGCCTTCAAGGCCCTGGGGGCCGAGATCGAATTGGAGGAAGGCTACGTGCGGGCCACCGCGCCGGGCGGTCTCAAAGGCGCCCATGTGCTGTTTCCGTCGGTGTCCGTCGGCGCCACCGAAAACGTGCTCATGGCGGCGACCCTGGCGGCGGGCGAAACCCTCATCACCAACGCCTCCCGCGCGCCCGAGGTCGCCGATCTGGCGCGCTGCCTGCAGGCCCTGGGGGCCCGCGTCGAGGGCGTCGGCACCGATACTTTGACGGTGACGGGGGTGGCCGGGCTCCATGGCGCCGATTATCAGGTCATCCCGGACCGCATCGAAAGCGGCTCCTACGCCGTGGCGGCGGCGATTACCGGCGGCGAGATCATCTTGCGGGGGGCCCGGCTCGACCTCATGGATGCGGTGGCCGATGTATTGGCCAAGGCGGGCGTCGAAATGACCGAGACGGAGGGCGGCGTCAGCGTCAAGCGCCATGCTGGTCACCTCCGCTGTCGGCACTGCCCTCGGCACTTCTAGGAAGGACCATAATGGACAGGTCGCTGAACTCTTGGGTCAGCTCACGGCATTCTTCCAGGCTGCCGCTCCACGCTTGCTCGCCGTCCAGGGTTAGCCTTTGGAAAATCGTGATGGTCCGCTGGCCGGATATTCCTTGATCTATCAAGTGCCCGGCGATGGCGGCGGGCACCAGGTCGAAGGGGTTGCGCTCGACGTGGCCGCGGGCGACGAGCCAGACCCAGTAGACGCGGAGGCGCTGGTACTGGCTGGCGATGCTCCCGGTCGAGAGGCGTGTCGAGC
>JADFTO010000033.1:0-6706 GCA_022560215.1 Pseudomonadota bacterium
GCCATTCGCGCATGGCGGCGACGAATACCGCCGACATCGGGTCCCGGGGTTGGCTGGCGATCCGTTCATAAAGTTCGTCAAGGGAATTGCCCGACCAGAATGCTTGTTCGAATTCGGTCGAACGCGCGCTCAGCCGGCGCAGGCCGATGACCTTGTCGATGATGATCGCCCAACACCATACCGAAGCCCCCAGCAGCAGCACGATCACCGATTTGACGATCGGGTCGGCACGCAGAAACAGCGCCCAAATAGAAAAATCCAGGTCTTCGGCCGAGCCGGCCAGGGTCACCGCTTCAATGACTTGGTTTTCCATCAATCAGCCTTCTTGTTTTTTCGAATGAACATTTGCGCGGAATTCCTCGAGCCGGGATCTGACCGCCGCCGGCAGCCTGGCCGGCCGTCCGTCAACGGACATGCAGGCGAGTTTCAGTTCCATGCGCACCAGTTCGGCGTTGTCACGCTTCACCCGTTGATCGGCGACCAACGACGCGCCGCCGACTTCGAGTAAACGGGTTTCGACCGACAGCAGGTCGTCGAGCCGGGCCGGTTTGAAAAAATCCACCTCGCACCGCCGGACGGCGAAGGCCAGCCCTTCGGTTTTCATCAACCGGGCGCTTTCGCCGCCGAGGTCGCGAAGCATCTCGGTGCGCGCGCGCTCGGCGTATTTCAGATAGTTGGCGTAATAGACGATGCCGGCGCAATCCGTGTCCTCGTAATAGACGCGGACCGGATAGACGTGGATCCCCTCCGGGGAGGCGCCTGAGGTGGGTTTATTCATCGTCCTCGATTCCGCCGATCAAATTCAATTGGGCGATGGCTTCCGGTTCCGCCAGACCCAAATGCCGATACGCTTGCACGCCTAAGACCCGGCCGCGGGGCGTGCGCATCAAAAATCCCTGCTGAATGAGGTAGGGTTCGATCACCTCTTCGATGGTGTCTCGTTCCTCGGAAAGGGCGGCCGCCAGCGTCTCGACGCCGACCGGTCCGCCGCCGAATTTTTCGGCGATACAACCGAGATACCGCCGGTCCATGGCATCCAGGCCGCGCCCGTCCACCTCCAGCCGGTTGAGCGCCAGATCGGCGGCCTCGGCGTCGACCTTGCCGCCGCCGTCCAGGTCGGCGAAATCGCGGACCCGCCTAAGCAGACGCCCGGCGACCCGGGGCGTTCCCCTGGACCGGCGGGCGATTTCCTGGGCCCCGTCGGCCGTCAGGTCCATGTTCAGCAACCCGGCGCCGCGGACGACGATCTGCTCCAGTTCCTGGTCCGAATAGAACGATACCCGCAGGGGAATACCGAACCGGTCGCGCAAGGGCGACGTAATCAGGCCCGAGCGCGTCGTCGCCCCGATCAGGGTGAACGGCGGCAGGTCGATGCGCACCGAGCGCGCCGCCGGTCCTTCGCCGATGATCAGGTCGAGCTGAAAGTCCTCCATCGCCGGATAAAGGATTTCCTCGACCACCGGGTTAAGGCGGTGGATTTCATCGATGAACAATATTTCCCGGGGCTGCAGGTTGGTGAGGATGGCCGCCAGGTCGCCGGCCTTGGCGATCACCGGCCCCGAGGTGGCGCGGAAGCCGACGCCCAGCTCCCGGGCCGTGATCTGGGCCAGGGTCGTCTTGCCCAGGCCCGGCGGCCCGAAGAACAGGGTATGGTCCAGGGCTTCGCCGCGGCCGCGTGCGGCCTGGATGAAGACGCCGAGGTTGTCGCATATCTGCGCCTGGCCGACGAAATCGTCCAGGGTCCGGGGGCGGAACTTACTCTCGGGAGCGTCGGCCGCCGACTTCCCGCCGGCGATGACGCGGTCCTGGGTCCCCTCGTCGTTCATCGTCCGGCCTCCCCCGGCGCCAGTTCGGCCAGGCCGGCCCGGATCAACGCCTCCGTGCCCGCGTCCGCGCCAAGCTTGCCGGCGGCCAGCGACACGGCACCCATGGCCTCCGACGCGCCGTAGCCCAGGTTGACCAGGGCCGAGGCGGCGTCGCCGGCGGCCCCCTTGTCGTCCACCCCGGCGGCCGGTCCAAGGGGCGCCTCGCCGACCTTGTCCTTGAGTTCGCTCAGGATACGGGTCGCCAGCTTGGCCCCCACCCCGTTGGCCCGGGTGATGGCGGCACGGTCGGCGGACGCCAGCGCCCGGGCCAGGTCGTCGCCGCCGAGCGCCGACAGGATGGCGAGCCCGACCTTGGCCCCGACGCCCTGGACCGTGGTCAACAGGCGGAACCATTCCCGCTCGGAGGCGTCGATGAAGCCGTAGAGATGGATGTGGTCTTCGCGCATATGGGTCTCGATCAGCAGGCTGGCCGCCTCGCCGGCCCGCAGCCGCCCGAGGGTAGGGGCCGAGCAGAAGACGCGGTAGCCGACCCCGGAAACGTCGATGACGGCCCAGTCGTCGCCGGTGGAATCGACCAGCCCCTTGAGCTTGGCGATCATGACAGGGCCGCCGCCACCCGGGCCGCCGTCTCCCGGTGGTGGGCGTGGCAGATGGCGACGGCGAGCGCGTCGGCGGCGTCCGTTCCGGCGGCGTCGCTGCCGGGCAGCAGGAGGCGCACCATCAGCCCGATCTGCTCCTTGGCGGCGTGGCCGGCGCCGACCACCGTCTTCTTGATGACGTTGGGGGAATATTCGGCAACCTCGAGGCCGGCGCGCGACGCGGCCACCAGGACGACGCCGCGGGCCTGCCCCAGTTTCAGGGCCGAGGCGGGGTTCCTGTTGACGAAGGTTTCCTCCACCGCCGCCGCCGCCGGCAGGTAGCGGCCGATCACGTCCGCCAGCCCGGCGTCGATCTGGGCCAGCCTGCGGGCGAGGGAAAGGCCGCTCTTGGTGCGCACCACGCCGTTGGCGACGTGGCTCAACCTGTTGGCGCGGGCGTCGATGACGCCCCATCCGGTGGCGGCGAGGCCCGGGTCCAGCCCAAGAATCCTCATCATCCCCTACTCCATTCCCGGCTCAGGCGCTGAGCCGCTCCATGACCTCGTCGGCGACGTCGAAGTTGGCGCAGACCCGTTGCACATCGTCCGAGTCCTCGAGGACGTCGAGCAGCTTGAACAAGGCGCCGGCGGTGTCCTCGTCGACGGGGACGGTGCTTTGCGGAATCCAGTCCAGGCGCGCCGTCTCCGCCTTCCCGAACCTGGCCTCCAGCGCCTCCTTGACGGCGCCGAACTCGTCGGGATCGCAGGAAATGTCGTGGCCTTCCGGGCCCGAGTTCACGTCATCGGCACCGGCCTCCAGGGCCGCCTCGAACATGTCGCCGCCGGCGGTCGCGCCCTCGTCGAAGTGGATCAGGCCGACCCGCCGGAACATGAAGCTGACGCTTCCCGTCTCGCCCAGGTTGCCGCCGTGCTTGGCGAAGGCGGAGCGGATCTCGGAGGCGGTGCGGTTGCGGTTGTCGGTCAGGGCCTCGACGATGAGGGCGACCCCGCCCGGGCCGTAGCCTTCGTAGCGCACCTCCTCGTAGTCCGCCTCGTCGCCGCCGGCGCCGCGCTTGATGGCCCTCTCCATGGTGTCCTTGGGCATGTTGACGGCCTTGGCGGCGGCGATGGCCGTGCGCAGCCGCGGGTTCTTGCCAGCATCGGGGAGGCCCGTCTTGGTGGCCACCGTGAGCTCGCGGATGTGCTTGGTGAAGATCTTGGCGCGCTTGGCATCCTGCGCGCCCTTCCGGTGCATGATGTTCTTGAATTGTGAATGACCGGCCATGGGTCGTCAGGCTGCCCTTAAGTAGAAGATCAGGTAGGTCTCATACCAAAATTATACCAAATGTTGCGATAGGTCACGATGTTATATCGTGGCCGGGCGCGGGGGCGCGACCGTCGGGCTAGCAGATCAATATGGCAAGATTGGGGCGAAGGCGGTGCCGAGGGAGCGGCGGGCGGCTTCCCTTCGCCCTCACGCCGGCCAGCGTTCGGCCAGGCAGCCGCCGAGGCGCAGGGGGGCCACGGCGGTGGCCAGCCCGGTTGAGTCGTCGGTTTCCAGATAGACGGCCGAGAGCGTGGCCTCGCCCACGGCCGGTTCCAGCCTGCCGCCGGGCATGCGGCTGGTGAAGCGGGCCATCGCCGTTTCCTTCTCCATGCCGATGACCGAATCGTAATCCCCGCACATGCCGACGTCGGTCATGTAGGCGGTGCCGCCGGACAGGATGTGCGCGTCGGCGGTGGGAACGTGGGTGTGGCTGCCCGCGACCATGGACACCCGCCCGTCGCAGAAATGGCCCATGGCCATCTTCTCGCTGGTCGCCTCGGCGTGCATGTCGACGAAGATGCAGTCCACGGAGGTGCCGAGCCGGTGGTTGGCGAGTTCGTCCTCCACGGCGGCGAAGGGATCGTCCAGGGATTCCATGTACAGCCGTCCCATGGGGTGTATCACCAGCACCCGCCGGCCGCCTGGCGCCTGATAGATGCCCGAGCCCCGCCCGGGCGTACCCTGGGGGAAGTTCATGGGCCTGAGCAGCCTGGGATCGTCGTCGATGGTGTTGATGATCTCGCGCTGGTCCCAGACGTGGTTGCCGGTGGTGACCATGTCGGCCCCGGCGGCGTAAAATTCCTCGCAGATTTTCGCGGTGATGCCGAAGCCGTGGGCGGCGTTCTCTCCGTTGACGATGACGAAATCCAATTCCAGGCGCCGGCGCAGGTCGGGCAGGCGCTCGGTGATCGCCTGGCGCCCGGCCCGGCCGACCACGTCGCCGCAAAAAAGGATCTTCAAGGCCGCGCCCTCATCCAGCTCTCCTCGGTGACGATCCAGTCCAGCCGCCGGTCATTGGGCGCATGGGGCACGGCGTCCACCCTTTGGGCGGCGAAGGCTGCCCCCACCGTCAGCACCGGGCCCTGGCGCCGGAGCGCCCCGATGGTGCGGTCGTAGTAGCCGCCGCCCCAGCCCAACCTGGTCCCACGATCGTCGAAGGCGAGCAACGGGGCAAGCACGATGTCCGGCCGCAGCGAAGGCTCGCCCGGTTCCGGGTGACGGGTGCCGAAGGGGCCCCGGACCAGGGCCGCGCCGGGACGCCAGCGGCGGAAGGACAGGGGCGCTCCGGGCGCCGTCACCACCGGGAGTGCGCAGGCGAAGCCGAGCTCCAGAAGGCGGGTCATGAGGGGACGGACGTCGATCTCGTCGGCGATGGGCCAGTAGCCGGACACCACCCCGGCCGCCACGCCCATGTCTCCCATGGCGGCGACGAAATTGTCACGCAGGCGTTCCCCGGCTTCCGTGGGCGCCTGGTGGCGGGCGGCGGCGCGGCGTTCTCGCGCCCACATCCTGAGCCGGGACTTATCCTCGATGACTGACATGGGGGCTTGGTCGTCCTCGGCCCGAATGGGGAATCCGGGCTTCGTCAAGGTGACAGGGTAGGACGGCACCACCGGGCCGTTGGATCGACGATCCTCTGTGGCCTGCTTGTGCAGGTGGGCGCCATATACCGGACCCACGGGTCCGGCAGGGACAGCTCCCTAGAGGTTGATGTTGGCCCCAGGGATCCCGATGCCTGACGCACTCGGCAGACACCGTCCTACATGATCGAGTCTATGACTGTTCGAGGCGTTCTGCAACATCATCGATGCGGAGCGCCATCTTTTTCATCCTGGCGCCCAGGATTTCCTCGGCCTCCAGGCGGGCGGAGATGCCCTCGTTGGACGCCTTGAGGGACTCCATCTCGGCCTGGAGGTCGGCGAGTTCGTCGGCGATCATCAGGCCGACCATGACCAGAAGATGCGCGTCCCCGACCTGCGGGCCGACCGCCGCCACCAGCTCGCCGATGCGCTTGTCAACGTAGGTTCCCAAGCGCGCCAGGTGGGCTTCCTGTCCATCGTCGCAGGTAATCGGATACTCGCGCCCGTTGATGGTGACCAGGACCTGTCCCACGGAGCTCAACCTTCCAGAATGGCCTTGAGCCGGCCAATGGCCCCGTCCAGGCGCTGGGAGACGTCGGCGTTGACTTGTTTTAGCGAGGCGCTCTCCCTCAGCGCGGCTTCCAGCCCCGCACTCGAGGCGGCGGAGGAATCGTGTCGCCCCTTCAAGGCGGTTTCGAGCCGGGACACGGCCCGGTCAAGGTGGTCCTGGGCCAGTTCCAGTTGCGTCGGTTCGTGTTTTCCGGTGACCGTCATGACCGGGCAGACTATGCCTTGACCCCGGGTGGCCGTCAACCTCCCGCTGACCCTGCGATTCCCGGGACCGGGGTGGCGCCGCTTCCGCCCCCGGGGAGCGCCCCGGGCGGCCGCCGGGGCGACGAAAAACTCCATTGACGGAAAGCGCCATTGAGACGATGTTGCCCCCCCTAGAGCACTATCCAGTTAGTTGGAATCTAAGGAGTGTGAGCCATGGCGGTTCGGGTTGCGATAAACGGTTTCGGCAGGATCGGCCGGCTGGTCATGCGGGCGATCATCGAATCCCGGCGCAACGACCTGGAAGTCGTCGCCATCAACGACCTGGGCCCGGTGGAGACCAGCGCCCATCTTTTGAAATACGATTCGATCCATGGCCCCCTGCCCACGGACGTGACCGTCGACGGCGACACCATCGACGTCGGCCATGGTCCCATCCGGGTGACGGCGGAGCGCGAACCCGACAAGCTTCCCTGGAAGGACCTGGGCGTGGACGTGGCGCTGGAATGCACGGGGCTGTTCAACGACCGCCAGGCCGCCGCCCGTCATATCGAGGCGGGCGCCGGCAAGGTCCTGATCTCGGCGCCGGCCAAGGACGCGGACCTGACCGTGGTCTACGGGGTCA
>JADFTO010000033.1:6715-15303 GCA_022560215.1 Pseudomonadota bacterium
CGATGCCTTCGGCGTCGAAAAGGGACTGATGTCCACCATCCATTCCTACACCAACGACCAGGCAATTCTGGACCAGCGTCACCCAGACCTGCGCCGGGCCAGGTCCGCCGCCCAGAACATTATCCCCACCAGCACCGGTGCGGCCCGCGCCGTGGGACTGGTGCTGCCGGAGCTGGACGGCAAGCTGGACGGCACCGCCGTGCGCGTGCCCACCCCCAACGTCTCCCTGATCGACCTGACCTTCGTGGCCAAGCGGGAGACCACGGTCGAGGAAGTCAACAACGCCGTCGTCGAGGCCGCCGAAGGCCGTCTCAAGGGCGTGCTCGGCACCGTGGATCTGCCGCTGGTATCCATCGACTTCAACCACAATCCGCTCAGTTCCGTCTTCGACCTGACCCAGACCCAGGTCGTGGACGGCACCTTCGTCCGCGTGCTGTCGTGGTACGACAACGAATGGGGCTTCTCCAACCGCATGTCGGATACCGCCGTGGCCCTGGACGGGGCCGGCTGAACAATTCCTTCTCCATGAGTGGCGCCGTCATCGTCCATAACCTGGACCACGCCAGGGCGGCCATGACGGCAGCGGCCGAGCTCGGCGTCGCCGTCACCCTGTTGAGCCCGCCCGCCGCCGCCGCTTATCTCGGCGCCGCCGTCTTCCGCCACATGATCGCCGAGGCCGCCCGCGACCGCCCGGGTCTCGAGTATAGAGCCGTCCTCGACTGCGGCGGAGATGCGGGCCTGGCGCTCGGCGCCCTGCGCCAGGGGATAGAGGTGGTGCGACTGGAGGCGACGGAGGAAGTCAGGGCCAAGGTCGCCGACATCGCCGCCCAGTCGGGCGCCGCCCTCGACGAGGATGTCGGCCCGGCCCTCGACCTGGCCGCCGAAGACGACCCCGGAGAGGCCCTGAGGGCGTGGCTTTCCGCATCGAGCGCGGCCGCCCCATGAGCCGCTGCCGCCTCTATTTGATCACGCCGCCAAAGCTGGAGCCCGTGGCCTTCGCCGACATCCTGGCCCGGGCCCTGGACGCCGGTGACGTGGCCTCGGTCCAGCTCCGCCTCAAGGGCGTCGGCGACGACGCCGTCCGCGACGCCGCCCATGTGCTGCGCCCGGTGGCCCAGTCCCGGGACGTGGCGTTCATCATCAACGACCGTCCCGACCTGGCCCTCGAAACGGACTGCGACGGAGTTCATATCGGCCAGCAGGACGCCACATACGAGGAAGCGCGCCAAGCGCTGGGCGCGGACCGGATCGTCGGCGTCACCTGCCACGATTCCCATGACCTCGGCATCGAAGCGGCGGACAAGGGCGCCGACTACGTGGCCTTCGGCGCCTTCTTCCCGACCGCCACCAAGCGGCCCAAAACCCGGGCCGGGACCGATATCCTGCAATGGTGGAGCGAGTTGACCACCGTGCCCTCGGTGGCCATCGGCGGGATCACGCCGGAGAACTGCCTGCCCCTGGTTCGGGCGGGGGCCGATTTCCTGGCCGTTTCCTCCGCCGTCTGGGATTTTTCCGGCGGCCCGGCCACCGCCGTCGAGGCCTTCCAGCAAACTCTCGAAGAAGCGTGATTGGGCCCGTTGCCACATCACGGGCAAGCTGATAGCTTCCGCGCCCTAACCGGAGCCTGGACCGAGCCCATGAAAATCAATGGAAACGCCATCCGTCCCGGAATGGTGATCGAGCACGAGGGACGAATCTGGCGGGCGGTCAAGATCCAGCACACCCAGCCCGGCAAGGGCGGGGCCTACCTTCAGGTGGAGCTGAAAGACATCCGCAGCGGAACCAAGCTCAACGAACGCTTCCGCTCATCCCAAAACGTGGAGCGGGTGCGCCTTGACCAGAAACCCAGCCAATACCTCTACGGGGACGGCGAGATGTTCACCTTCATGGACACCAAGACCTACGACCAGTCCACCCTGGACAAGAACGCCATCGGCGAGGACCAGATCCTTTTCCTGCAAGAGGGCATGATCGTCGTCATTGAGGGCTACGAGGGGAGCCCCATCGCCGTGCAACTGCCCGACACGGTGGTCCTCGAGGTCACCGAGGCTGACGCCGTTGTCAAGGGCCAGACGGCGTCGTCTTCGTACAAGCCGGCGACCCTGGAAAACGGCATCCGCACCCAGGTCCCGCCGCACATCACCGCCGGCACGCGGGTGGTGATCAACACCACCGACGGGTCCTACGTGGAAAGGGCGAAGGACTGAATGGCGCGGCGCTCCGCCCTTCTCAACGTGATGGCCGGCGCGGCGCAAAAAGCGGCGCGGGGCCTGATCCGCGATTTCGGCGAGGTGGAGAACCTGCAGGTCTCCCGCAAGGGCCCAGCCGATTTCGTCAGCGCCGCCGACAGGGCGGCCGAGAAGACCATCCACGCCGAACTGGCCAAGGCCCGGCCGCGTTACGGTTTCCTGATGGAGGAATCGGGCGAGAAAGCCGGCGCCGATTCGTCGAACCGCTGGATCGTCGACCCCCTGGACGGCACGTCCAACTTCCTCCACGGCTTCGCCCATTTCTCCATCTCCATCGGCCTGGAAAGGGACGGAGACCCCTTCGCCGGGGTCATCTACTCCCCCATCCACGACGAGATGTTTTGGGCGGAAAAGGGTTCGGGCGCCTATCTCAACGGGAACCGCATCAGGGTGTCCGCCCGGCACAACATGGCGGACTCCCTCTTCGCCACCGGCATCCCCTTCAAGGGGAAGGAAGGCCATGATCTCTTCCTCGGCCACCTGAAGGCGGTGATGGCGGTTTCCGCGGGCGTCAGGCGGTGCGGCTCGGCGGCCCTCGACATCGCCTACGTGGCTGCCGGGCGTTTCGACGGTTTCTGGGAAGCGGGGCTCAATCCCTGGGACATGGCCGCGGGCATCGTGCTGGTGCGCGAGGCCGGCGGGCTCGTCAGCGACCTCGACGGCGGCGCCGACATGATGGCCAGCGGCGACATCCTCGCCGCCAACAGCCACCTCCATCGTCCCCTGGCCGAGGTCCTGGGCCGTGCATCCGGCGAGACCTGACGGCTCCCCGGACGGCCCCGTCCCCGTCCCCGGCAAACGGGTTGTGTAAGCATCTCCCCTTGGCTATGGTCTCGGCTTTAGGCTGCGCGCAGTGGAAACGGTAGGTTCATGAGCATCATCCGACCGTTCGGGGGAATATTCCCATCGTTCATCCTCGCCGGTTTCGGCGCCATCATCTGCACGGGGGCCCTGGCCCAGCAGTACATGGACACCGGCACTTCCCAGGTCACGGTGGATCTCGGCGTCATCGAAGACAGCGGCTACGGTGCCGGCAACCTGGCGCCGGCGGCCGGCGGCCGGCGCCTTTTGTTGCCGGGACCGGAGATACCCATCTCAAGGCTCCTGGTGCCGCCACCGGAAGGCAGCGCCCCGCCGCCGAAGAAACCGTTGAAGGAACCGCCCCGGGCAAAGGCAGAGCCGCCGCCAAGCCCAGTGTCCGTGGTCAAGGCCGAGCCGGCGCCGGTGGAAAGGAAGGCGGCCGCCGCGCCGCCACCGCCGCCGATGCCCGCCCCGGCGGCGCCGGAACTTCCGGCCGTGAAAATGGAGGCGGAAAAGAAGCCGCTGGCTCCCGAGGCGGAACCCCCGATGAAACCCGCGCCGGCGGCGGCCGCCCCGCCACCGCCGCCGCCGCCGCCAGAAACGAAGACGGTCAAGCTCGCCCCGGCGCCCGAGGTTTCCAAGCCCTCCCCGCCGCCCGTTCAGGCCCTTGCTCCCGGACTGGCCATGAAAGTGGTGTTCCCCGAGAAGGCGTCCAAGCTCCCGGCGGAGGCGAAGGACGGGCTCAAGGAACTCGCCGCCAAGCTGCAAGGACGGGACGACGTCCGCCTCCAGCTTTTGGCCTACGCCGGGGGAGAATCCCTCTCGTCCAGCAAGGCCCGGCGCCTGTCCCTGTCCAGGGCCTTGTCCGTGCGCTCTTTCCTGATCGAGAGCGGCGTCCACAGCACCCGCATCGACGTGCGAGCCCTCGGCAACAAAACGGCGGAGACACCCATAAACCGGGTCGACGTGAACGTCGCCGAGCGTTGATGGGCACCCCCGCTTAGGTAATTTCCGGAGGATTCTTCCCCCATGACCCGGCCGCGACGGTTTCTTGTCAGGATGATCCTTTTCCTGATCGCGGTTTCGGTCGTGGTCGTCCTTCTGTTCCAGCCCCTCAGCGACGCCTTCATGGCCAACGCAGCGATCAACGGGCTGATCCTGGGCGTGTTGTTACTCGGCATCATCTACAACTTCCGCCAGGTGTCGATGCTCTATCCCGAAACAGCCTGGATCGAGACCTACCGGAAAAGCCAGACTCCCCTTTCCAAGCAGTCGGCGCCCAAACTTCTGGCCCCCATGGCGACCATGCTCGGCAAACGCAGGGACGGCATGAGCCTGTCCACGCTTTCCATGCGCTCCCTCCTGGACGGCATCTATTCCAGGCTCGACGAATCCCGTGACATCTCGCGCTACACCATCGGCCTGCTGATCTTCCTCGGCCTTTTGGGGACCTTCTGGGGCCTTCTCGAGACGGTGTCGTCCATCGGCGACGTCATTGCCGGGCTTTCCATAGGCTCCGGCGACGTGAGCGCCGTGTTCAGAAACCTCAAAAGCGGTCTGCAGGCCCCCCTTACCGGCATGGGGACGGCCTTTTCGTCGTCCCTGTTCGGGCTCGGCGGATCCCTGGTCCTGGGCTTCCTGGACCTGCAGGCGGGCCAGGCCCAGAACCGATTCTACAACGATCTCGAGGAATGGCTTTCCAGCCTCACCCGGCTGTCCACCGGTGCCTTGCCCGGCGACGGCGATCAGGCGGTCCCGGCCTATATCCAGGCCCTCCTGGAGCAGACGGCGGAAAGCCTGGAAAACCTGCAAAGAACCCTGACCCGGGGCGAGGAGGACCGCATCCAGGCCAACGCCACCCTGACGGCGCTGGGGGAGAAACTGGTGACCCTGACCGACCACATGCGCACCGAGCAGACCTTGATGAAAAAGCTGGCCGAAAGCCAGATGGAGCTCATCCCCACCATCGGCAAGCTCGCCGCCGTCCCGGCCGACGGCGGCATGGACGACGTGACCCGCACCCATATCCGCAATCTCGACGTCTACGTGGCGCGGCTCCTGGAGGAGCTGGGAACGGGCCGCGAGGAAATGATCCAACAGATGCGCAGCGAGATCAAGCTCCTGGCCCGCACCATCGCCGCCGCCTCGGACAACGCCAAACGCTAGAGCACTAACCAGTTAGTTGGGATCAATTTGATGGGAGCAAATCGGTTCATCCGGGCAGGCGCGGCGCGCCGCCCGATGCGGCGCCCTCTCGCTCAGCGCCGCAACGCACCCGGGGGCCGCCCCACCGCAGGCCGGGTGCTTTTTCAGCCTAAGGCGTCGCCCGGGCATCTTTGCCGATGTCCCCGCTTACGCCTGAGCGAAGCGCGCCTAAAGGTGGCGCAAAATCATCCCGTGGTTCCAAGTTACCGGATAGCGCTCTAGGGAGCACCAGTCCAGCGCCATGGCCGCCATTACCCGCCGCACCGTGCGCAGTACCAACATCTGGCCCGGGTTCGTCGACGCCCTGGCCAGCGTGTTGATCGTGATTTTGTTCCTCCTGATGGTGTTCGCGCTCACCCAGTTCTTTCTCAACGAGGCCATTTCGGGCCGCGACACGGCGCTGCAGAAGTTACAGAACCAAGTCGTCGAGCTGAGCGAGCTCCTCGGCCTGGAACGCAGGGAAAGCGACAGCCTTCGCTTCAACGTGGCCCAATTGACCGAGGAGCTGCAGGCCTCGGTGACCCGCACCGACGACCTCAATGCCGGCATGCGCGCGCTCACCCTGCGGGCCGAGACCGCCGAGGGGGAAGCAAAGCGCCTGACCGCGTCCCTGGAAGACGCCTTCAAGACCATCGAGGCCGACAAGGCCAAGATCGAGGTGCGGTTGAGGGAGCTTTCGGTCCTCACCCAGGACGTGGCGGCGCTCAGGGCATTGCGGGAGGACCTGGAAAGAAAAATCATCGAAATGACCGACATGGCCCGCGAGCGGGACAGCGCCCTGAGTGCCATGACCGAGGAACGCGAGCGGTCCAAAAGCGCGCTGGCGGAGGAACGCAAGCTGTCCGACAGCGCCCGCGCCCAGATGGCCCTTCTCAACAAGCAGTTGGCCGCGCTCCGCGAACAGCTGGCGCAGATCTCCGTGGCCCTGGATGTCTCCGAAGCCCTGGCCAAGAAACAAAACGTCCAGATCGCCTCGCTCGGCAAGCGGCTCAACGCGGCGCTCGCCACCAAGGTCCAGGAACTGTCCCGCTACCGCTCGGAGTTCTTCGGCCGGCTGCGCGAGGTGCTCGGCGGGCAAAAGGGGGTGCGCATCGTCGGCGACCGTTTCGTCTTCCAGTCGGAGGTCCTGTTCACCACCGGATCGGCGGAGCTCGGCCCCGCCGGCAGGGAACAGATGACGCGGCTGGCCGGGACCCTGAAGGAGATATCGGCCAGGATCCCGGGCGAAATCGACTGGCTGCTCCGGGTCGACGGGCACACGGACAAAGTCCCCATCAGCACCTCGCAATATCCCTCCAACTGGGAGCTTTCCTCGGCCCGCGCCCTTTCCGTGGTCAAGCATCTGATCGATCTCGGGATTCCCCCGACGCGTCTGGCCGCGGCCGGTTTCGGCGAATTCCACCCGCTGGACCCCCGGGATGACGAGATCGCCTACCGGCGCAACCGGCGTATCGAATTGAAGCTGACCCAGCGCTAATCGGACATGGTTATCCTTTTTCTCGTGGTCTTTATCGACCTGATGGGGTTCGGGCTGATCATTCCCCTCCTGCCCTTCTACGCCGAATACTTCCAGGCCTCCCCGGACGTGGTGGGGATGGTGATGGCCACCTATTCGTTCGCCCAGTTCCTGGCGGCGCCCATGTGGGGGCGTCTCAGCGACCGCGTGGGACGCCGCCCGGTGCTGCTGGTCAGCCTCGCCGGGACCGTCGTCGCCTACATCGGGCTCGGCCTCGTCGACAGCCTGTGGATGCTGTTCGCCGCCCGCGCGCTGGGCGGCGCCATGGCCGGGAACATCGCCGCCGCCTTCGCCTACGTGGCCGACGTGACGACGCCGGATAACCGGGCCAGGGGCATGGGCCTGATCGGGGCCGCCTTCGGCCTCGGGTTCATCGCCGGCCCCGCCATCGGGGGCATTCTCGCCGGACCCGACCCATTAAACGCCGATTACCAGACGCCGGCCTTCGCCGCCGCCGGGCTTTCCATCGCCGCCCTGGCCCTGGCCGCCGCCCGGCTCAAGGAATCCCTGGCGCCGGAGATGCGCGCCCGGGCGCTTGCCAAACGGTCGCGCTGGCTCCAGTTCAGGGACGTTCTCAGGCGCCCCAAGGTGGGATTGCTCATCGCGCTATCCTTCCTGGCCACCTTCGTCTTCGCGGGCATGGAGACCACGTTTGCCATGTGGTCCAGGCGCCAGTTCGGATGGGGCCCCGAACAGAACGGCTATCTGTTTGCCAGCGTCGGCTTTCTCGCCGCGGCGATCCAGGGGGGACTGGTCGGCCGCCTGGCGGGCACCTTCGGCGAGGCCCGGCTGATCACCCACGGCGCGGTGTCGCTGGCCGCCGGCATGGTCCTGCTTCCTTTCTCGGACTCGCTCATCGTGCTCGCGGCCTCCATGATCCTCATGGTCTATGGTTTCAGCATCATCAACCCGTCCCTGAACAGCCTGATCTCCCTTCAGGCGGGCAAGGACGAACAGGGGAGCGTGTTCGGCGTCAGCCGCTCGGCCACCACGTTTGCGCGGGTGGTGGGCCCGATCTGGGCCGGGTTCCTGTTCGCCACCTTGGGAAAGGACTGGCCCTACTTCGGCGGGGCCTTGGTGATGGCCGCGGTCGTCATCTTGAGCCTGCGCATTCTGAGACGCTGAGAATCCGCGCCCAAAGCTTGCGCCGCCGCCGGTCCTTGGGTATACAGGCTCCCCCTGGGCAGGAAACCGAGAGATGAAGAAGAACATCCACCCGGACTATCACGAGATCACCGTCTGCATGACCGACGGGACCACGTACACGACCCGCTCCACCTGGGGCAAGGCCGGCGACACCCTGAAACTGGACATCGACCCGAAGACCCATCCGGCGTGGACGGGGGTGCACCGCCTGGTGGACAGCGGCGGACAGTTGGCGAAGTTCAACAAACGGTTCAAGGATTTCGGCCTCAAGGGCTAGTGCCCTTAATCTTCCATCCTTCCTGGTTCGCCCCCCGAGGGACGCCCTTCAACCCCGCCCAAGCACTGCCCTCTGCCCTAGAGCGCTATCCGGTTAGTTGGGACCAATTTGATGGGAGCAAATCGGTTCATCCGGGCAGGCGCGGCGCGCCCAGCGATGCGGTGCAGTCTCGCTGCGCGCCGCAACGCACCCGGGGGGCCGATTTGCCCCACCGGAGGCCGCAGGTCAAATGGTCCCAACTAGCCCGATAGCGCTCTAGAGCCCGCAGGGGCCGCGGCCGGAAATCATCCATGGACCGCATCCGCATCCTGGGCGGCAAGCCGCTCTCCGGCGCCATCCCCATCGGCGGGGCCAAGAACGCCGCCCTGCCGCTCATGGCGGCCGGCCTGCTCAC
>JADFTO010000034.1 GCA_022560215.1 Pseudomonadota bacterium
CCGGCGCAGGGCCTTCAGGGCTTCAGCACCCTCGACCACCGGACCCAGATCAGAGAATTCCTTCGACACCGCAACGAATTTTTCCGAGCCAAGCGCCGCCGGGTCCGCAAGCTGATGCTGCAGAAAATCATAGCGATCAAGGAGCTGCTCAATTCTTCCGTCCGGAATCATTTCTCTATCCCGCGTTTGCCTGCGCGTTTGCCCGGCCAATACGCCGTTCCGGCCCGAACATATCGCCCGGGCCGCGAATTGCACGCCAATTTTCAGCTAATTTTCGGGCGCCAGTTCGTCCGCCAGCTTTTCCACCAGCTTTTCCACCAGATCATCCAGGGCCACTTCGCGCTGCTCGCCGCTGTCCAGGTCGATGCGCTGGAGAGCGGTGAAGTCGCGGCCCTCGTCGCAGAGCGCGAGCACCGCGCCCGCGGGATGCCAGTGCGCCTGGCTCCACTCCGCCGCTCCATCGTGCGGGGTGAGCAGCCGCGGCTCGCCGCCGCCGTCGAGGTCGAGCACGAAGAGATCGTTGTCGCCCGGGAGATCGAGGTTCGGGCGGCTGGTGAGCAGCCGGCTGCCGCCGGCCGAGAAGCGACCGGCCATGTTCATCCCGTCGTGCCGGTGGACGAGCCGCCGCTCGTCTGTGTCGACGTCGAGCACGTACACGTCGAAGAAGGCGGGCTCACGACGGTTCGACGAGAAGGAGAGCAGCCGGCCGTCTTCCGACCACGCGCCGACGTTGTGGACCACCTGCGGGTCGGAGGCGAGCGGCCGCGCATCGTCGCCGGCCACGTCGCGCAGGTGGAGCTGGAACTGCTCGTCGCCGCCGTCGTCCGCACTGGCGAGGAAACGGGCCCCGCGATCCGAAAGGCCCTGTCCGTAAAGACCCGTGACGCTGGTCCTGACGGTGTGCTCGGGCGGCAACTCATCGATGAAGCGGGACGGGATGGCGCTCAGCCAGCGGCCGTAGACCCGGCGGTTGGCGGCAAACGAGATGATGGCCCGCTTGCGCGCCCGGGTCAGGCCGACGTAGGCGAGGCGGCGTTCCTCCTCCAGGCCGCGCCGGCCGGATTCGTCCAGGGCCAGGGGATGGGGGAACAGCCCCTCCTCCCAGCCGGGCAGGAAGACGGTGTCGAACTCCAGCCCCTTGGCCCCGTGCAGGGTCATCAGGTTGACCTTGTCGTCCGCCCCTGAGTCCTCGTTCTCCATGACCAGGCTCACGTGGTCGAGGAACTCACGCAAGTCCGCGAAGTCCTCCATGGCCCGGGTCATCTCCTTCAGGTTCTCCAGCCGTCCCGGGGCGTCCGGCGACTTGTGGTTCAGCCACATGTCGGCGTATCCCGATTCGTCCAGCACTTTCCGAGCGAGCTCCACGTGGGGCGTCGCCGCGGCCAGGTCCCGCCAGCGCTGGAAGTCCGCCATCAGGCCGCTGAGGGGGGTGCGCGCCCGGGGGGGCAGGTCGTCGGTCTCCAAGAGGCTGAGGACGGCCCCGGTCAGGGACTGGCCCTGGGCCCGGGCGAGCTCGTGGACCGCGCGCATGGTGACGGCGCCCAAGCCCCTCCTGGGCACGTTGACGATGCGCTCGAAGGCCAGGTCGTCGTCGGGCTGGGCGATGACGCGCAAATACGCGATGGCGTCGCGGATCTCCATGCGCTCGTAGAAGCGCGGCCCCCCGATGACCCGGTAGGGGATGCCAAGCTTGATCAGCCGTTCCTCGAACTCCCGGGTCTGGAAGCCGGCGCGGACCAGGACCGCCGTGCCGTTCAGGGGCTCGCCCTTTGCGGCCAGGGCCTGGATTTCGCCGACGGTGGCGCGGGCCTCCTCCTCGCCGTCCCAGAGGCCCAGGATCTGCACCTTGTCGCCGCCCCGGGCCTCGGTCCACAGGGTCTTGCCCAGCCGCCCCCGGTTGTTGGCGATGAGGGCAGACGCGGTGGCCAGAATCTCCGGCGTCGAGCGGTAGTTGCGTTCCAGCCGGATCACCCGGGCGCCGGGGAAGTCCTTCTCGAAGCGCAGGATGTTGCCCACCTCCGCCCCCCGCCAGGAATAGATGGACTGGTCGTCGTCGCCGACGCAGCAGATGTTCCCGTATCCCTGTGCGAGCAAGCGCAGCCACAGGTACTGGGCAACGTTGGAATCCTGGTACTCGTCCACCAGGATGTAGCGGAACTTCCGCTGGTAGCGCTCGAGGATGTCGGCTTGGTCGCGGAACAGGGTCAGGCAGTGGAGCAAAAGGTCGCCGAAGTCGGCGGCGTTCAGCGCCCGCAGGCGCTCCTGGTAGTCGCCGTAGAGGGCCAGCGCCCGGCCGTCGGCGGCGCCTTCTCCGTCCGTCACCGCCCCCGGCTCCAGGCCCCTGTCCTTCCAGCGCTGGATGATGGAGAGCATGGTCCGGGCAGGCCAGCGTTTCTCGTCCAGCCCGCGGGCCTCCATGAGCTGCTTGACCAGCCGCGTCTGGTCGTCGCTGTCCAGGATGGTGAAGTTGGGCTTGAGCCCGGCGGCCTCGGCGTGGGCCCTGAGCAGGCGCGCCCCCATGGCGTGGAAGGTGCCGACCCACCAGCCCTCCACCTCCGTGTTCAAGAGCCCGGCGACCCGCTCCTTCATCTCGCGGGACGCCTTGTTGGTGAAGGTGACCGCCAGGACCTCCCAGGGCCGCGCCTTGCCCTCCATCAGGATATGGGCGAGACGCGTGGTCAGTACCCGCGTCTTGCCGGTGCCGGCGCCCGCCAGCACCAGGACCGGACCGTCGGTGGCCTCCACCGCCTCCCTCTGGGAGGGGTTGAGGGCCTCCAAGTGGCCAGAGCTAGCATCCGTGGCGGGGGAAAGGGCCGGGGACATAGGCACTATATAGCATGCCGGGCGGACTTTATCCCGGGCGTTCCCGGCGCTACACTGGGCCGGGAAAGGGCCGACCATGATCCTCGCTCCGTTCCGCATCCACGGCTTCGTCCTGGCGGCCGCCCTGGCCGCGCTGGCCGCCGCCGGCTCCCGCGCCGCCGAGCCCGCTTCCATCGCCGATGTGCTCAGCTCCGTTGTCGGCGTCCGCTCCGAGGTCCCGGAAGACGCCCGCACCGCCCACTCCCTCGGCACCAGGCGGGAAGGCAGCGGCATCGTGATCGGCGCCGACGGCCTGGTGCTGACCATCGGCTATCTGATCCTGGAAGCCTCCTCGACGGAGATCATCGGCGCCGACGGCCATGCCGTGCCCGCCGCCATCGTCGGCTACGACCACAACACGGGCTTCGGGCTGCTGCGCGCCAAGGAGCCGCTGGATCTGAAACCCGTCGAGTTTGGCGATTCCTCGGCGCTATCCCAGGGCGACCTGGTGCTCGCCGTCAGCTTCGGCGGCGCCCACCCCGTGGTGGCGACAAGGGTTGTTTCCAGGAGGACCTTCGCGGGCTACTGGGAATACCTGCTGGAGAACGCCATCTTCACCTCCCCGCCCCATTTCCAATACGGCGGCGCCGCCCTCATCGGCGAGGACGGCCGCCTGCTCGGCATCGGCTCCCTCATGGTCAACGACGCCGTCAGGGAACCGGCGCCGGTGCCCGGCAACATGTTCGTGCCCATCGACGGGTTGAAGCCCATCCTCCAGGAATTGGTGGAGAACGCCAGGCCGTCCAGGCCGTCCCACCCTTGGCTCGGTCTCTACACCGACGAGGCCAAGGGCCGGGTCTTCGTCACCCGGACCGCCAGCAACGGTCCGGCCGAGAAGGCGGGCATCAAGGCGGGTGACATCATCATCGGCGTCGACGGCAGGCGGGTCAGCGGCATGACCGATTTCTTCCGCAAGGTGTGGGCCGTCGGCGACGCCGGCGTCGAGGTTCCCATCGACGTGCTGCCCCTGGGCACCGAGGACTTCACCATCGAGCGGGTGATGATCCGCTCCCGCGACCGCTATCACTGGCTCAAGCTGAATTAGCCCCGCCATCCCCCAGGGCCGCCTGACCCGCTCTAGGGCGTGATTTCGGCCGCCGCGGCCCACGGGTCCTGACCCCCGGTGTTGACGGCTTCCTTGATGCCGAGCATGGCGCGGTGGCACGGGGTCCCGTGGTAGGGCTTGAGGGGGTCCGCGAAGCGGCCGAGACCGGCCGTGACGCAGGCGGCCCAGACGGCCCGGCCGCCGGAATCGCCCACCGCCACGTCGCTGATCCGGCGGCCATGTTCGTCCTCCAGTACGGGGAGCGGGTGGTTGCAGTGCCATCCGGGCCTGGGGCCCGGGCCCGGGCCCGTGTATCCGGCGCCGTCGAAGACGCAAGCGATGGTGATGAGATGCTTGCCCGGGCAGCCCCAATGAAACTCGACCGAGCCCGCTTGGCGGGTGACGCCGGCCAGGCAGTGGTTGGCGTCGAAAAGCGGGTGATCGAGGGGGGCGTCCCCGGATTCGGTTGTGGCGCCGCCGACCGTGCCGCCGACGCCCGCCGCCGGCCCGGCGAACACCGCCCCCGGCGGGAAGGCAAGTGCCACGATGGCGGCCGCCAGGACGGCGATTTTTCGGTTCAAGCTTCCTGCTTCCAAGGCGCCCCTAGGCGAAAGCCGGCGCCTTATTCCGCCACCAGTTGCCAGTCGGCCTCCACGTCCACGCCGGCTTCCCGGAACAGGTTCATGACGGGGCAGCGGTATTCCACGTTTTTGGCGAGCTTGGCGAGGCGTTCGGGGGATTCCGCGCTGCTGACGCGGATCTTCAGCCGCACCCAGTTGAAATAGGGGCGCACGCCCTGGACCCCCCGGGAGCCGCGCTGGTCCACCTCGCCTTCCGCTTCCATGTGGACGGCGCTGTAGGAGAAGCCCATGGCCTCGGCGCAGCGGTTGATGATCACCCCTTCGCAGCCCATCAGCGAGGCGAGCGCCATCTCGAGTGGCGTCGGCCCGGTGTCGGTCCCCTTTTCGTCGGTGACCAGCTCGTGGCCGCGGACCGTCATCACGGTCCGTGGCGCGGCCTCGTTCGAGGCGCTGACGCGGCGGATGCCGATGGCCCTCTTCTTGGGATCGACGCTGGGCGGCAGCAGGTCCCCATTGGTCATAACCCTCATCCTCCCCTTATACCAAAGGTCATTATCAGTGACCTTTGGTATTAATCAGGCCGTCATCTCCAGGATGTCGAAGCCGGCGTTGCGGTCGATCAGGTAGACGAGCCCGCGGCCGTCCACGTCCACGTCGTTGCTCTGCGGGCTCGGGAATCCGCCGACGGGCTCCGGTATGAAGTGGGCGACCTCGACGGGGTTGCTGGGGTCGGCCACGTCCACCACCCTGAGGCCGCCCGCGAACCAGGTCAGGTAGACCAGGGTGCCGTCCAGCTTCTCCCGGAACTGGTGCGCCCCGAAGCGTCCCGGGGCCCGGCTCCAGGGGCTGTCCATCTCGCTCACGTCGAAGATCGATAGGGCCTGGATGTGGTCGTAGTCGGTGACGTCGAAGACCCACATGAAGCCGTGCAGCCTGCCTGGGGCATGGGTGTGTTCCTCGTCCACGGCGATGGCGATGCGCCGCCCGTCTATGGTCTGCTCCAGGGGCATGATGGTGTGGGTGGGCTCGGGGATTGGCGGGTGGTAGTCGTGGCTGGCCACGACCGTCGGCTTGGTGATGTCGCTGACGTCGAGGACCCGGAACCCGGCGTGCCAGACGGACGCCCACAGCTCGTCGCCGACGCGCATGGCGTGATGGAGCCGATGCGTGTAGCCCTTCCAGGCGGGGGTTTCGCCCGCGGCCACGTGCTGGCCCGGCATCCACCAGCGCGAGACCTCCCGCGGCCTTGCCGGATCGGCGATGTCGTAGATGACCAGGATGTTGCCGAGATAGCCCTCCACCTCCGTCGAGATGTAGGCGTAACGCTCGTCCACGTCGAACCGGTGGACGCCGAAGCCGAAGGTCTTCTCGTGGGTGATCAGTTTCGGGTCGGACTTGTCCGAGATGTCGTAGACGCGGAATCCGCCGAGCCCGTAGCCCCTCTCGTTGGCGGCGTCGAGGGCGGGGATGTCGTCCGCCGACATGCCGATCCCGGCGCCGGCCTCGTCGTCGGTCGGCGGCCGTCCGAGGGACTCCGCCAGCCGCGCCCGCGCCTCGGGCAAGGCCGCGCCCCGGCGCAGGTAGTGGCGGTTGAACTGCTCCACGTTGGTGTACATTAGATCGCCGACCACCCGGACTTTATGAGTGTGCGAGTATTCGTCCGGCGTCCCGATGCTGGCCACCACCTTAGGCTTGGCCGGGTCGGCCACGTCGATGATGGTGGTGCCGTGGGGGGGCTCCATGTGGCCGACGAAGGCGAAATCGCCGTCGACCACCAGCTGGCCGCCGCCCGGTATATCCAAGTGCCCGAGGCGCCGCAAGTTGCGCGCCAGTTGGACGTCGTGTGCCATGAGGCGACTCCCTAGAGGTTATTCCTGGGCGCCGGTCACGTTTGTTCCGCCGGCCGCCGCCGGCGCCAGTAGTCGAAGGCGACCGGGATCAGCAAGGAGACGATCAGCATCCCCCAGAGCACGTTGCCGAGGTCGGACGAGAACAGCACCATGATGTCGCCGTCGGACTTCTTCAGCGCCCGCAGGAAGTAGATCTCCAGGAGCGGCCCGAGGATGACCCCGATCAGGATGGCGGCCACGTGATAGCCGGTCTTGCGCGCCACGTAGCCGATGACGCCGAAGATCAGCCCCAGGGTCATGTCGAACATGTACTCCCTGGGCACGAAGGAGCCGACCAGGGTGAACGAGATGATGATCGGCGCCATGTACTGGGTGCCGACCATGGTCACCCGCGACATGTAGCGCGACAGGGGGATGACGGTGAGGATCATCAACATGTAGGTGACGGCCATGGCGGTGAACATGCCGTAGCCGATCTCCGGGCTGTCGGTGAACAGGGAAGTGCCGAAGTTGATGCCGTGATACTGCATGACGATGAGCATGATCGCCGCCGTGGCGCCGCCGGGGATGCCGATGATGAGCAGCGGCACCAGGGTGCCCGAGGTCACCCCGTTGTTGGCGGCTTCGGGGGCGATCAAGCCTTCCGGGTGGCCCGTGCCGTAGAGCTCGGGCGTCTTGGAGTAGGTCCTGGACTGCTGGTAGGCGACGAACGAGGCGATGGAGGCGCCGGCGCCGGGGATGACGCCGATGACCAGACCGATGAGGCTGTTCCAGATGATGTGCCACCAGCGCGAGAAGGCCATGCCCACGCCTTCGAAGGTGGCGTCCCAGCTGGTGGTACGCATCATGGCCCGGCCCTCTTCCGTCAGGATCGACTTTTTCTCGATGATGATGAAGGCTTCCGACACCGCGAACAGCCCGACCAGGGCCGGGATCAGGGGAACGCCGTCGTAGAGCTCGAGGAAGCCGAACGATCCCCTCGGCGTCGCATAGACGACGTCGGTGCCGATGAAGCCTATCATCAGGCCGAAGAAGCCGGCGATCAGGCCCTTCAGGGTGTCCTTGGCGGCGATGGTGGCGATCAGCGAGATGCCGAACAGCATGACCACGATCATCTCCACGCTGTGCAGGTAGAAGGCGACCTCGGCCAGCACCGGCATGGCCACCAGGGCCAGCAGGGTGGTCAGGAGCCCGCCCAGGGTGGAGGCCACGAACGACATGGCCAGCGCCTGCTGGCCCCGGCCCTGCTTGGTCATGGGGTAGCCGTCGAGCGGTGTCGCCGCCGCCCCGGCGGTCCCCGGAATGTTGACCAGGATGGCCGGAATGCCGGCCCCCATGCGTGACGAACAGTAAAGGGCGACCATGAAGATGAGTCCGACCTCCACCTCCATGGCCAGGGTCAGCGGCAACAGGATGATGATGGTGTTGGCGGCGCTGAAGCCGGGAATGGCGCCGACGATGAGGCCGAGGAAGATGCTGGGGATGATCACCCACCAGAAGGTCAGGGTATGGGCGAACAGCCCGACGAAGAACTGAAAATCAGCCTCCATCGGGGAGCACCAACTTCATCAGCGCCTCGAAGGGGCCGCGGGGGAAGCGGGTGTCGAAGGCGAGGATGAAGACCGCGTACCCGCCGAGCGCCATCACCGCCGACAGAATGAAGATCAAGGTCTTGTTGCGGCCGCGGGTCAGGATCAGCATGGCGGCCATGAGGAAGGCAAACGTGGTCAGCGTGAAGCCGCCCCATTGGATAATCACGATATAGAGGACCGTCACCACCATCAGCCCCAGGCGGCCGGTCTCGATGTCGTCCCGGGTGAAAAGCGTGCTCATGCCCAGGTCCGCCTTGCCGGCGCGCAAGGCGAGGGCGGACCTGACGAAGAACATCAGCGTCAGGGCGATCAGGATGACGCCGATCAAGCCGGCGCCCACCTGGGCCGTCCACGGTGAATCGATGATGGTGGAGAAATAATAGAGCGTGAACGCCAAGGCGGCGACGGGGATCACCAGATCGCCGCCGAGGGACTTTTTTACCGGATTTCCGGGTGATTCAGAAGATTGACTGGCCGCCATTGGGGGTCGTTTCCCATCCGGGGGGGTGACGTTTCGCGCAGGTTGAGCCCCCGCGCCCGGGGACGGCGCCGTCCCCGGCGCCGCCGCCTCAGACGCGGGAGTCGTTCAGTGTGGCGTTATTTTAGGCCTTCTTGCCGCTGAGCAGGGACTTGAAGCGGCCCCCGATCTCCAGGATGTCCTTGACGTACGCCGCGCATTCCTCGACGCCGCCGTAGTTGATGTATTCCCAGTAGCCCCTTGCCTTCAGCACGGCGGGCTTGAAGGCCGGGTCATTGAACACCTGCTTGAAGGTGTCCTGGAGTACCTTGAAGCGCTCGGGGTACTTGTCGATGGCGGCCCGGTGGATGGCGAAGGCCCTGGCCGACAGCAGGGGCGGCAGCTTGGTGCCGAAGTGGTCGTTCATGGTGGGCGCGTTGTCCAGCGCCTCGCCCAGCACGTTCTTGTCGTTGAAGACCAGCAGGGTGCGGACGGACTTGCGCTTGGCCGCCACCGTGCCCGACGTGAGGACGCTGAAGTCCACTTCCCCGGTGACCGCGCCGGCCACCGTGTTCTTGCCGCCCGAAAGCGGGATCAGGTTGAAGTTGGCGCCGGTGTGCTCGCCCAGCGCCAGGATGCCGATGGACGCCGGGTGCGCCATGCGGCTGGTGCCGACGTTGAGCTTGCGCTTCTTTCCCTCATCGACGATCTGGTCGATGTGGGTGAATTTGCTCCGCTTGCCGACGAAGACGCAGCCGGGATCGGTGTCCACGCGGCCGAAATAGAGGTAATCGTTGAGGTCGAAGGTGGGTTTCTGGACCACCCAGTTGAGGACTTCCGGCCCCATGTTGCCGAAGATCAGGTTGTAGCAGTCGGCGTCGCGCTTGCCCATGTAGACCTCGTAGCCGACGCGGCCCGAGGCGCCGGGGAAGAACCCGGGCTCGAACTTGGTCTTCAGGTAATTCTTCCAGATGCCGGTGAAGGCGCGGAAGTTGCGGTCGGCGCCGCCGCCCTCGCGGGTGGGGATGATGACGTTGATGTTGCGTTCGGGATAGGCGGCCCCGAAGGCGGAACCATACGGCCCGAGCGCCGCCGTTCCCGCCACCGCGGCGGTGCCTTGCAGGAAATGCCGCCGTGACGGTTTCCAAAATGTCGACATGTTGTCCTCCCTTGTCGTGATGCAGCCTTAGAGTTTGCTCGCCTTCCGGGGCCGGCGTTTCAAGCATGGTAGCCGGATTACCGCGCCAGTCAATCGGCTGGGACCGGGGCCCTCGAGGCGCCCGGCCGGATGCTCCTGTTTCCCCCGATCGGCGGCCCGGCAAGGCCGGAGCGCAGATCGAGGGGAAACACCAATTCGCGAATGGTAAATTTCGCCAAATCACAAAGTCAAGGCGAAGCGCGCCGAGCTTAAGAATCAAGGGTTTCGGAGAAAAATCAATGATCGGATTGGGCGGCAGGTCCGCCGTCCGGAACCGCCCATCCCCGGAGGTTTCGCCGCCTGGAGGCGGGGGCTCTCAAGTGATCTTGGCGCGCACGCCGGCCGAGATGAATTCGCTCACCACCACCACGCAGAATACTGCCACCAGCATCAGCGATACCTCCTGCCATAAGAACAGGTTGATCGAGGCGTAAAGCTGGATGCCGATGCCGCCGGCGCCGACGAAGCCGAGAACGGTGGATTCGCGGATGTTGATGTCCCAGCGGTAAACGGTGATCCCGTAGATCACCGGCATGACCTGAGGCAGGATGCCGTACCACAGCACCTGGAGGCGCGAGGCGCCGGTGGCCTCTATGGCCTCCACCGTGCCCCGATCGACCTCCTCGATGGCCTCGGCGGTCAATTTCCCCATGAAGCCGATGGAGCGCATGGCGATGGCCCAGATGCCGGCCATCGGGCCGGGGCCGAAAATGGCGACGAACAGGAGGCCCCAGACCACCGTGTTGACCGAACGCGAGGTGACCAGGATCAGCCGCCCGATAAACCATGTGACGGAATTGAAAGTGGTGTTGCGCGCCGCCAGGAAGGCGACCGGGAAGGCGATGGCGAGGGTCGCCACGGTGCCCAGGGTGGCGATGTGGATGGTCTCGATCAACGGCTCGTAGAGTCGGTCGAGAAAATCCAGGTCGGGCGGCCACATGCGGACGAACAGGTCGGCGGCCTGGATGTGGGCGTCGAGGAAATAGAACCACGGGATGTCCAAATTGCTCACCGACCACACGGCGACGAAGACGACGCCCACATACCAGGCGTAGCGGACCAGGGTCTGGCGCGGCGTGAAGCGCTGCCAGACTTCCGGGTGTTTCAGGGCGTGTTCGGCCAGGGTCATCTGAGCCGCTCCCGAACCCAGTCGGAGAAGAACTCACCGATGAAGACCAGGGTGACGATGGTCATGATGATGGCCAGGCTGAAGTCGTAATCGTAGCGGCTGAAGGTGGCCGCCAGGACCTGGCCGATCCCCCCGGCGCCGACGATGCCGACCACCGTCGAATGGCGGAGGTTGGCGTCGAGGCGGTAGATCGATACCCCCAGATAGCGGGGCAGGGACTGCGGCGAAATGCAGTAGATCAGCAGTTTGGCGAAGCCGGCCCCGGTGGCGCGCACCGCCTCGAGCTGTCCCGGCGGCATGTTCTCGATGTCCTCGGCCAGCATCTTCGCGATGAAGCTGGTCGAGGCGATGAGCAGGGTCAGCACCCCGGCCAGGGGGCCGAAACCGAAAATCTTGACGAAGAAGATGGCGATGATGATTTCGTGGAAGGTCCGCGAAAGGACGATGATGGTGCGGGCCACCAGATAGACCGGCCTGGGCACCAGGTTGACGGCGCCGCAAAGGCCCAGCGGCACCGCCAGGATCATGCCGAAGAAGCTCGCCGCCAGCGCCATCTGGACGCTTTCCACCACCCCCCTGACCAGCAGCTCCCAGCGGCTGAAATCGGGCGGGACCATGCGCGCGAACATGTTTCCGGCCCGGGGCAAGCCGCTGGCCATCCGATGCCAGTTGATATCGAGGGTGCCTAAGGACCAGAAGAGGTAGGCCACGACCAGGGCGAACAGGCCGTACCTGTAATAAGGGCTCTCGATCAGCTTGATGGTGTGCCATTCGCGCCGGGGGGCGCTTTCGGTTGCGGCCGGCCCGGTCATCCCGCCGAGGCCTCGCGGATGAACCCCTTTTCCTCTCCGGGCTTCTTTTTGGCCGCCGCCTTCTCCTTCCCGGCCTCGTCTACGGTGTCGTCCCCGTTTTCGTCTTCCTCCTCGACCTTGCGGATGGTGGTGCTCCAGTCCTCCTCGCCGTAGATGCGGGTCAGCACGTCCGGGTTCATCTCGCCGGGCAAGCCGTCGAAGACGATCCGCCCGTCGGCCAGCCCGATGATGCGGTCGGCAAAGGTCTGGGCCAGGGCGACATCGTGGATGTTGACCAGCGCCGGGGTGTTGTGCTCGCGGGCCAACTCGACCAACAGGCGCATGATCTGGCGCGAGGTCTTGGGATCGAGGCTGGCCGTCGGCTCGTCGACCAGCAACAGCTCGGGCCTTTGCATCAGCGCCCGGGCGATGCCGACCCGCTGGCGCTCGCCGCCGGAAAGGGCGTCGGCGCGGGTGTTGTGGTAGCCGGTGAGCCCGACCCTGTCGAGGAGGTCGAAGGCGGCGGAAACGTCCCCGGGCGGGAACTTGCGCCTAAAGGCCCGCCAGAAACCGACATAGCCGAGGCGGCCCGAGAGCAGGTTCTCCATCACCGTCAGGCGTTCCACCAGGTTGTACTCCTGGAAGATCATGCCCATCCGCCGGCGCGCCTTGCGCAGGCCGCGGCGGCTGAGGGCGACGATGTCGGTGCCGTCCAGTTCGATATGGCCCGAGGTCGGCTCGACCAGACGGTTGATGCAGCGGAGAAGGGTGCTCTTGCCGGCCCCCGACGGGCCGATGATGGCGACCACCTTGGGCTCGTCGACGGTGAAGCTGACTCCGTTCAGCGCCCTTGCCCCGGTGGGATAGACCTTGACGAGATCGGTAATCGTAAGCATCTGAGGCCTTTCGCGTCGGACCGCCGCCCATATTAAGACAGGGCGGCGGCCCTCGACGCAAGCTTAGATACGTTCGTTAGCCTTTACTTCTTCTTCTTCTTTTTTCTCTTGGCTGCCGCTTTCGCGTCTTCCGCGCGCAGGGCCTCCTGGCTGTAGACGACGCCGTTTTCCTTCTGGATCAGGCGGATGGGCCGCCAGTGCTTCTTGAAGGTGATGGGAACGAAACCGTCCCTCGGCTTGAACTCATCGAAAAGCTCCGTACCCGCCCAGTCGAAGCTGAGGAACGCATATATCACCTTGCGCGCCAAGTCCGGGTGCAGGTTATACACCAGCCCGTAGGAAGTGGTCGGGAAGGTCTCGGATTCCCAGATGATGTTGATGTCCTCGCGCTTGAGCATGCCCTTCATGATCATGCGGTCGAGCACGCTGGAGGCGATGGGGGCGGCGTCGTAGTCCTTGTTGACGACCCCCATGATCGAGTTGTCGTGCTTGCCCGAATAGAGGACCTCGTAGTCCTTTCCGGGAACCACGCCCATTTCCTTGAAGTAGGCGCGCGGCGCCTGGTTGCCGGAGTTCGAGGTGGGTGTGACATGGGCGATCTTGCGCCCCTTCATGTCCTTGATTTCTTTGATGTCGGAATCCTTGGGGGTGATCACCTGCAACTTGTAGCCGAAGATTTTCCCTTCCTTGCCCATGATGGCGAAGGGGACGTAGCCGGCCAGGTTGACCCCGAACACCGTCGGCCCGGTCGAGATGCCGGCCACGTGCAGGCGGCCCGAGCGCATGGCCTCGACCTGGGCGGCGTAGGATTCTGCCCCATACCACTTGGTCTTCTTGCCGGTCTCCTTGGCCAGGTATTCCATGAATTCGGTGAACACGTTCTCGTAGACCGACGGGTCCTCGACCGGAGTGTAGGAGAAGATGAGGGTGTCCGGGTTGAGCCACTTGCTCGGGTCGGTCGGCGTGTCGGCGACCAGGTCGCCGTCCTCGTCGCAAAAGCGGACGTCGAGATCGCCGCGCGGGCATTCGGCGGCCCCCGACGGGACGGTCCAGGCCAGGATGACCGCCAACAGGGCGGTGCCCGTCAGGCATCTTTTAAAGGTGTGATTTAAATGCGTGATCATTGCTTCCTCCAGTTGTTGATTGTCGGACGGGGTTCCCGTGTGCGCCGCAAGCCTCGCTCGGCCCCGTCTCGTTTGAATCTGGCAGTGGCGATTTCGCTGCCCGGACACTCTACAGGGTGCGGAAGGCGGGAGACAAGACGACTCGTGCCTTCATCTCGCTGGGAAGCCTGCGGGGCAACGTCATTCGAGGAGCGCCGCCGCCAGCTCCGCGAACCCCGCCCCGGCCCGGGCCTCCGTCACATAGGCGGGTTCCTGTTCAAGGGTATCGGCGAAGTCGCGGACGTTGGCGACGCCGACGGCATTGGGGAAAAAACCGAACATGGGGGCGTCGTTCGGCGAGTCCCCGACGAAGACATAGCGCGCCCGCTCGGCGTCCAGGTCGACGCCGAAGGCCCGGTCCATCAGGGCGCGGGTCATGGTCAGCTTGTCGTAGTCGCCGAACCAGCCGTTGACGTGGATCGAACTCACCTTGGCGGTGGCGCCGGCCTGCTCGAAGAGGGCGACGATGCGCTCCACGTCCGCGGGCGGGAGCGGGCCTGCGTCCTCGCCATAGTCGATGGCCAGGTCGGCTTCCCGGTAGGGCTGGTCGGCGGCGACGGCGGCGCCCGGGACTCGGGCCAGGATGCGCTCGGCGATGGCGTCCAGGCGCTCCCGGTCGGCGGCGCGTTCCTCGGCCGTCTTCCGGTAATGGCGCTCCATGCGGCGCGCGTCGCGGTGGTAGCGGTAATAGAAGGCGCCGTTCTCGCCGACGATCCCGTCCACCGGCCACATGCGGGCCATGTGATCGCACCAGCCCGCGGGGCGCCCCGTGATCGGCACCACCATAAGCCCTGAGTCCCTGAGCCGCTCCATGGCGCCGTAGGCCCCGGCGGTGAGCCGCCCGTCCGTGGTCAGGGTGTCGTCGATGTCGGCGAACACGCCCCGCACCGCGCGCCGGTCGGGGAGCGGAAACTCGGCCAGGGGCTTCATCGGGGCGTGCTCCCCGCCTCGTTTCGCCTGGCCGCCATCCAGTCGCCGAGCCGGCCCGCCATGCCGTCGGGCGCCTTGAGCCCGAGCTTGGTGCGCCGCCACAGGATGTCGCACGCGGTCCGTGCCCATTCCCGGTCCATCAAGTAGCGGGCCTCCGTCTCATAGAGGCCGGCGCCGAGCTCCTGGCCCAGGCCGCCCATGTCCGAAACCCCGTCCAGCAGCCGCTCCAGCCGGGTGCCGTAGGCGCGGGCGTAACGGCGGCAAAGGGATGGGGGCAGCCATGGATGGGCGTCGCGGGTGCGCGTCATGAGGCCGTCCAGGCCGCCGGGGCCGAGGTCGCCTCCGGGCAGCGGCGCGGCCCCGGTCCACGGTGGACCCGAGGTCCCGAGCAGGGGTCCGATGCGCTCCAGCGCCGCTTCGGCCAGGGTGCGGTAGGTGGTGATCTTGCCGCCGTAGACGGAAAGCATGGGCGCTGAGCCGGCGACGGTCTTGAGGTCCAGGAGATAGTCCCTGGTCAGGCCCGAGGCGTCCTTGCCGGGGTCTCCATGCAGGGGCCTGACGCCGGCGAAGGACCAGACCACGTCCGCCGGCTCAGGCGGGCGCTTGAAGTAGCGGGCCGCCGCCCGGCACAGGTAGCCGGTCTCGTCATCGGAAATTACGGCCGAGGCCGGATCGCCCTCGAAGTCCAACTCGGGGGT
>JADFTO010000222.1 GCA_022560215.1 Pseudomonadota bacterium
TTGATAGGAATCAATTTGATGGGAGCAGATCGGTTCATTCGGGCAGGCGCGGCGCGCCCAGCGATGCCGCAGCATCGGGCAAGCGTTGCAACGCACCCGGGGGACCGATCTGCCCCACCGGAGGCCGCAGGTCAAATGGTTCCTATCAATCCTGACCCGCTCTAGGAAGAGACGCGGCGGGGAAGGGCCCGCGCGACCCCACCTATTTGTAGCTGACCTTGACGATCTCGTAGTACTTGGAGCCGCCGGGCGCGGTGACTTCCACGGAATCGCCCCGGCTCTTGCCGATGAGGGCGCGGGCCAGCGGCGAGGTCACCGACAGCCGGCCCGAGGCGATGTCCGCTTCGTGGGTGCCGACGATCTGATAGGTGATCCTCTCGTCGGTGTCCTCGTCGGCCACCCTCACGGTGGCGCCGAAACGGACCGTTGTGCCCTTGATCTTGGAAAGATCGATGACGTCGGCGCGGCTGACGATGTCGTCGAGTTCCGCCAGCCGTCCCTCGACGAAGCTCTGGCGCTCGCGGGCGGCGTGGTATTCGGCGTTTTCCGACAGGTCCCCGTGCTCGCGGGCGGTGGCGATGGCGCGGATGATGGCGGGCCGTTCCTCGTTCCTCAGCCGGCCGCGTTCCTCCTCCAGCCGGGACAGGCCCTCGGCGGTCATGGGAAGTTTTTCCATCGCTTGGCACTAGCCTCCATCGGTCCCGGCCAGGTGAGCGCTCGATACTCTTGACGCGGGCATGGGATTTTACCCCGGTGTCTCGCCCGCCGGGGTCCTTAGATCAGGGGATTAAAAGGACTTGGTAAAATAAGACTGTAGGGGCGCGACTTCAAGACTTCCGCCGTCCAGGGCCCGGATTGCGTCCACGGCGGCGGCGGCGCCGGTCATGGTGGTGTAGTGGGGCACGTTGCGGACCAGGGCCGAGCGCCGGATGGAATAGCTGTCGGCAATGGCCTGGGCGCCCTCGGTGGTGTTGATGACGAGATGGACCCGGCCGCCCTCGATGGCGTCCACGCAGTGGGGCTGCCCCTCCAGGACCTTGTTGACGGGTTCCACCTCCAGGCCGCGGCCGGCCAGGTGGCGCTGGGTGCCCGAGGTGGCCATCAGGCGAAACCCCATGTCCCGCAGTTTCCGGGCCAGGTCGCCGGCGGCCTCCTTGTCCCGGTCCTTGACCGAGATGAACACCGTGCCCTCGGCGGGCAGCCGCATGCCGGCGCCCAGTTGCGACTTGGCGTAAGCCCGGTCGAAGCAGCTGTCGATGCCCATGACCTCGCCCGTGGACTTCATTTCGGGGCCAAGCAGGATGTCGACGCCGGGGAAGCGGGCGAAGGGGAAGACCGCTTCCTTGACGGCGACATGGGGCCCGACCACGGGCGGCACCAGATCGAACGACGCCAGCTTGTCGCCGGTCATGATGCGGGTCGCGATCTTGGCGATGGGGACGCCGCTGGCCTTGGCCACGAAGGGGACGGTCCGGCTGGCCCTGGGATTGACCTCCAGGATGTAGATGTCTGAGCCCTTGACGGCGAACTGGACGTTCATCAGCCCGACCACGCCCAACTCCGTCGCCAGGATCGTCGTCTGGCGCTTGATCTCCTCCACCTGGTCGGCGGGCAGGGAATGGGGAGGCAGCGAGCACGCCGAATCGCCGGAATGGATGCCCGCTTCCTCTATGTGCTGCATGACGCCGGCCACGTGGACGTCCGAGCCGTCCGCGAGCGCGTCCACGTCTACCTCTATGGCGTCCTCCAGGTAGGAATCGATGAGCACCGGGCTGTCGCCGGAGACCTTGACGGCGTCCGTCATGTAGCGCCCGAGGGCGTCCTCGTCGTGGACGATCTCCATGGCCCGGCCGCCGAGCACGTAAGAAGGCCGGATCACCACCGGGTACCCGATGCGCTCCGCCACGGCGGTAGCCTCTTCCGATGAACGCGCGATGCCGTTGGCGGGCTGGCGCAGTTCCAGCCGCTCCAGCAGGGCCTGGAAGCGCTCCCGGTCCTCGGCCAGGTCTATGGCGTCGGGTGACGTGCCGAGGATGGGGATCTGGGCCTCTTCCAGGGCCGCCGCCAGCTTCAAGGGCGTCTGCCCGCCCAACTGCACGATGACGCCGAGGAAATTCCCCTGTCTGCGCTCCACTTCGATCAGCTCGATCACGTCCTCGGCGGTCAAGGGCTCGAAATAGAGCCGGTCGGAGGTGTCGTAGTCGGTGGACACGGTTTCGGGGTTGCAGTTGACCATGATGGCCTCGATGCCGGCTTCCTTAAGGGCATAGGCCGCGTGAACGCAGCAGTAGTCGAACTCGATGCCCTGGCCGATGCGGTTGGGGCCGCCGCCCAGGATCACCACCTTGGTGGCGTCCGTTGGGTCTGATTCGCATTCCGCCGGCTCGCCCGTCTCGTAGGTCGAATACATATAAGGCGTGAGCGCCGGGAACTCGGCGGCGCAGGTGTCGATGCGCTTGTAGACGGGACGCACGCCCAACTCCCGGCGCCGGGCCATCACCTCGCCCTCGGTGGCCCCCGTGAGCTCGGCCAGGCGCTGGTCTGAAAACCCCAGCATCTTCCATTTCAACATCTCGTCGGCGCCGGCGTCCGGGCCCTTCCCGGCGATCTCTCGTTCCACCGCCACCAGGTGGGCGATCTGCTCCAGGAACCACGGGTCCACCTTGCAGGCGGCGTGGATTTCACTTGTCTCCAGGCCCAGTCGGTAGGCCTCGGCGATGACCAGGATCCGGTCGGGCCTGAGCTCGCTGAGCGCGGTCCCGATTTCGTCGGCTGCGATATCCACATTATTGAGCCCCGTCAGCCCCGTCTCCATGGAGCGCAGGCCCTTCTGCAGGGATTCGGGAAAAGTGCGGCCGATGGCCATGGCCTCGCCCACCGACTTCATGGAGGTGGTGAGCAGGGGTTCGGCGCCGGGGAACTTCTCGAAGGCGAAGCGGGGGATCTTGGTGACCACGTAATCGATGGTCGGCTCGAACGAGGCCGGGGTGACCCCGGTGATGTCGTTGTCGAGCTCGTCCAGGGTGTAGCCGATGGCCAGCTTGGCGGCGATCCGGGCGATCGGGAAGCCGGTCGCCTTGGAGGCCAGGGCCGAGGACCGGCTGACCCTCGGGTTCATCTCGATCACCATGATCCGGCCGCACGAAGGGTGGATGGCGAACTGCACGTTCGAGCCGCCGGTCTCGACCCCGATCTCGCGCAAGACCGCGATCGAGGCGTTGCGCAGCATCTGGTATTCGCGGTCGGTCAGGGTCAGCGCCGGGGCCACGGTGATACTGTCGCCGGTATGCACGCCCATCGGGTCGATGTTCTCGATCGCGCAGACGATGATGGCGTTGTCCGCCTTGTCGCGGACCACCTCCATCTCGAACTCCTTCCAGCCCAGCAGGCTCTCGTCGATCAGGATCTGGCCGACCGGGGAGGCCTCCAGCCCGGTGCGGCAGATCGCCTCGTAATCCTCGCGGTTGTAGGCCACACCGCCCCCCGTTCCGCCCAGCGTGAAGGCGGGGCGGATGATCGCCGGCAGGCCGACGTGGCCCAGAACATCGACCGCGAGGCGCACCCCGGCGGCGATGTCGGCCCGCCCGTTGGCGCCCTTGGGCGCGGTGACGATGCTGGCGCGCGGGCTCTCCAGCCCGATCCGGTCCATCGCCTCGCGGAACAGCTTGCGGTCCTCGGCCATCTCGATGGCGGCGCGGCTGGCGCCGATCAGCTCGACGCCGAACTTGTCCAGCACGCCCATGTCGGCCAGCGCCATGGCGGTGTTCAGCCCGGTCTGGCCGCCCATGGTGGGCAGCAGCGCGTCGGGGCGCTCGCGCTCGATGATCTTGGCCACCACCTCGGGCGTGATCGGCTCGATATAGGTGGCATCCGCCATCTCCGGGTCGGTCATGATGGTGGCCGGGTTCGAGTTGACCAGGATCACCCGGTAACCCTCCTCGCGCAGCGCCTTGCAGGCCTGGGCGCCGGAATAGTCGAACTCGCAGGCCTGGCCGATGACGATGGGTCCGGCGCCGATGATCATGATCGAGGCGATGTCGGTGCGTTTCGGCATGGGGCTCTCTCCGGCGCGAGGCAGGGGTCCGCCGGGCGGCGGATCAACATCCTTTGGGGTGGGGCCGGGAGCGTTATAGCGATCCTGCGGGCGAGGGCAAGGAACCGGATGCTGTCAGGCGCCGGCCAGGCGGGCGCGCCGATTCGGGGTGTAATCCACAGGCCGCAGTCAACCCGTGTTTGTGCAAGTTTCGGAAAAATAGAGCTTTTCATTAACTTATTCACAGGCATACTAACAGGGAA
>JADFTO010000035.1 GCA_022560215.1 Pseudomonadota bacterium
CGAATGGCGTGAGAGGTACAACATCTCCTTCCCGCTCGGAATGGTTCGAGGCGACCAGGAGAAAGCCCGCTCCACCTGGGGTGTCCGCTCGCTTCCCTGGCTGATTCTGACCGACAGCCGGCACGTAGTAGCCGCCGCAGGTTTCAGATTGAGCGAGCTTGACGGCAAGATCAGAGCAGTAGAATAGAAGGCCGATATCTGAGAAACGGCGAATATCACAATAAGGAGAGTTACTATGCGAAAGAACTGTACAGCAATACTGTTGGCAGCTTTGATTCTCGTCACTCTTGCCGGCAAGAGCCATTCTCAGAACAGCGGCGTCGAACAGGCGAAACAAATAACGTGTACCGGAACAGTAGTCGATGCTCAGGGGCGTCCCATCGCCGACACGGAGGTCACACTCTACATTATGGAATATGGTACGGGGTCCGATCCATATCCTGTGACCCAGTCAGGAGTGTCAACAACAACGGCTGATGGGGCTTTCTCTTTCAGCGCGAGCGCCGACAGCGCCAGCTACCGGTACGGATCTATCGTTGCCATCAAGAAGGGGATGGCCTTCGGCTTTGGCAACTGGGACATGCGTGAGGGCGGCAAAGAGCTTGAGATTAAATTGGGTCCGCCGAAAGAATTGGCGGGAATCGTGGTTGATGAGAACAATAAACCTATCTCCGGCGCCGAGGTAAGTATCACTTTCCTGATAATCGGCACAATGGCGGATCAACGCGGTTTGGCCGGACCGACCGCTATGGATATGTTCACTTCAACCACAGATAATACGGGACGGTTCAGATTCGCACGCATACCCGCAGACGCCACCGCGGAATTCCAACTCAAGAAAGCAGGCAGAGCAACAATCAGCACGTTCAGACACACCGGATATTCCAGCCAGAAGCTAAAGTATGCACCAAGCCAATCTGGAATCAAACTGACTTTGCCAACCGAGGCGAGAATCGAGGGCACGGTTGTGGAAGGCGGTTCCGGAAAGCCCGTGGCCGGCGCCGAAGTAGTGGTAACGGGTATCCAGGAAGTTGGTTATTTTAGACAGAAGCCGGTCGCCACGGATGCCCCGGGCGTGCGGCTCGTGCTGGCCGACGTGGTGGAATCGAAGAAAAAGAACCTCATGGTCGCCGTCGGCCTCCAGCGCCGTCACCTCCAGCCGCCCGCTGCCGAGGCCGTACCGGCCCCGGGCGGACAGGGACCGCAAGGGCATGCGGTGATCGGTGGGGGCGGGCAGATACAAGGCCCCGCCGGGGCCGAGGCCCAGGAACAGATGATCGATCTCGAGGGAATCGGACGCGCCCTCGTACCTGCCCCTGAGCCGGAACTCCTCGACGGGGAGGTTTTGTTCCAGGGGCGAAGGCAGGACCAGGCGGCCGCCCCGCCCGTCAGGTCGAAACCGGCGACGTCCACGGCCCCGCCGAGGGTCATGGCGACGCTCATGGTCCCACGCAAGGGAAGATCGAGGACGCCGAGGGACTTCAACGCGGGCGAAAGGCGGGAAAAGACGGCGGGAGATATGTCCCCGAAAGTGACGCCGAGATTGAGTCTCCGGGTGGCCGTCCGGTATCCGCCGAAGACCACGACGCGCGCCCGCTCCCCGCCCACCAGGAGCTCCAGGGAAGCCTCTCCGTCGATGCCGGAATCGGCGCGTTCCAGGTCCACCCGGGCGTTGGGCGCGCGCCAGGTCATGCCGAGCCGCCGGTCATCGACGCTCAGGTCCCCGTCGATGATGCTGAGTCGGGTCAGGTAACTGAGGGCTTCGCTGGCCTCCGGGCTCGCCGACAGGTTGGCGAGCATGCGCTGAAACAGGTCCCCGTCTCCGCCGACGCCGAAGCTGCCGTCCTCGCGGCGAATCAGGTTGAGGGTGGGCCGGAAGAGCTCGATGCGCTTCGGCGCCAGCCGTCCCCGCATCAGGGCCTGGACGCTGAACGACAGGGACATTTCGGGCACGGACGCGATGGTCGCCAGGTCCGGACCGATGGCGCGCACGTTGAGAACCCGGATGTCCAGGGTGCGCTCCCATCCGGCCCAGGCGAGGATGGTGTCGTCCAGCCGGATGCGGAACCGCCCCTGCTCCCCTTCCAGGGCGCGCTCGATGTAGGGCGTGAGAAAGGCGAGCGACACCGGGCCCTCCGACAGCCTCCAGGCGAGCACGGCCAGCACGATCACCAGGGCGGCGCCGAGCCCGGCCAGGAGCTGGATCATGATCCGGAAGGCCCTGCCCATCAGCGCTTATCCCTCCGCCCGGCGCGGTCCTCCGCCGGACCACGGGGCGGGGTTTCCGCCGGCGCCGTTTTTCGTGTCGATGGCATCGCTTTCATCGCTGCCCATTCAACTTGACCGGACTCACCTTAGTCCCGCAGTGTGCGGCAAATCGGAGCAATTGAAAATGCACCTTTTTTCCTCCCTCTCCGGAGAAAGCGGCCTTCCCCTCCCCGCATACCCCGAGCGCGCGGCCACGGGGTTGGAGCGCTGGCGCGAGGCCGTGGAGGACACCGGCGACAGCCGTCTTTCGGCCATGGCCCGAACGGCCGCCGGAGACCCGGCCGGCCGCCGACTGCTCGACGCGGTCTTCGGCAACAGCCCGTACCTGACCCAAATCTGCGCCGCCGATCCCGGCTTTTCGTGCGAGCTCCTGCATGGCGGTCCCGACGCCGCCTTCGAGCGGGTCATGGGAGACCTGGACGGGATGCGGGGAGAGGAACACGGCCGGGACCGGCTGGCCAGCCTGTTGCGGACGGCGAAGCGGCGGGTGGCCTTGACGGTCGCCCTCGCCGACATCGCCGGCGCCTGGTCCCTGAAAAGGGTCACGGGCGCCCTATCGGATTTCGCCGAAGCCGCGCTGCGGCTGGCGTCCGGACATATCCTGCGGGCCGCCGCCGAGGCCGGCGCCTTCCGCCTCGCCGACCCGGGCGATCCGGAGAAGGAGTCGGGCCTGGTGGTCCTCGGCCTGGGCAAGCTGGGGGGGAGGGAACTCAACTATTCCAGCGACATCGACCTCATCGTCCTCTACGACCCGGACCGCGTCCGGGGCGGCGATGCCGAGAGTCTTCAGGGCCATTTCGTACGTTTGACCCGCGACCTGGTGCGCCTGATGGAGGAACGCAGAGTCGACGGATACGTCTTCAGAAGCGATCTCAGGCTGCGGCCGGATCCCGGATCGACGCCGCTCGCGATCTCGGTGCTGGCCGCCGAATCCTACTACGAGAGCATCGGCCAGAACTGGGAGCGCGCGGCCCTGATCAAGGCCCGCCCCGTGGCCGGGGACTTAGACGCCGGAGACGCCTTCCTGGAGCGGCTGTCGCCCTTCATCTGGCGCAAGAACCTGGACTTCGCCGCCATCCGCGACATCCATTCCATCAAGCGCCAGATCAACGCCGCCAAGGGCGGCTCCAACATCGCCTTGGCCGGCCACAACATCAAGCTCGGCCGCGGCGGCATCCGCGAGATCGAATTCTTCGTCCAGACCCAGCAGCTCATCTGGGGCGGACGCGAGCCCTCGCTCCGCGGCCGCGCCACCACCCAATCCCTCCGCTCCCTGGCCGACAGCGGGCGCATCGCCGAGGACACCGCCGCGGAGATGACCGCCGCCTATTGCTTCCTGCGCCGGGTCGAACACCGGCTGCAAATGATCAACGACGAACAGACCCATACCCTGCCCGCCGAGGGGGAAGGCCTTAAGGCGCTGGCGGTGTTCCTGGGCTATGCCGACGAAGGCGCCTTCGCCCGGGACCTAACCGCCCACCTGCGGCGGGTCGAGACCCATTACGCGGAGCTCTTCGAGGACGCGCCGGCCTTGAGCGTGCCCGGCACGGGCAACCTGGTGTTTACCGGCGCCGAGGCCGACCCCGACACCCTGGAGACTTTGAGGCGGCTCGGCTTCGAGAAGCCCGACACCGTGGACGCGGTGGTGCGCGACTGGCACCACGGGCGCTACCGGGCCACCCACAGCACCCGGGCGCGGGAGCTGTTGACGGAACTCATGCCGGCCCTGCTCGAGGCGCTCGCCCGGACGGCCCGGCCCGACGACGCGTTCCTCGTCTTCGACGAGTTCCTGTCCCGCCTGCCCGTCGGGGTCCAGCTCTTTTCCATGGTCTATTCCGAGCCCCATCTGCTCGACCTGCTGGCCCAGATCATGGGCGCCCTGCCGCACCTGGCCCGGCACTTGAGCCGCAGGCCGACCGTCTTCGAAAGCGTGCTCAGCCCCGGCTTTTTCGACGCCCCACCGGGGGCGGAAGGCCTGGCCGAGGAACTGTCCCGGCTGCTGGCCGGGGTCCGGGACACCGAGGGCATCCTCGACTCCAGCCGGCGCTGGGCCAACGACCGCCGCTTCCAGGTGGGCGTGCAGTGCCTCATTGGCCGGCTCTCCCCCCGGCCCGCAGCCCGGGCCATGAGCGCCATCGCGGAAGCCGCCGTGCAGTGCCTCCTGGCCTCGGAGGAGGACGCCTTCTCGGCTGCCCATGGCCGCGTCCCGGGTTCGGGCATGGCCGTCCTGGCCCTGGGCAAGCTGGGAAGCCGGGAGATGACGCCGGCGTCCGATCTCGACCTGATCTTCGTCTATTCCAGCGGCGTCGGCGACTCGTCCGGCCCCAAGCCCCTGCCCGCGAGCCAGTACTTCACCCGCCTCAGCCAGCGGCTGATCAACGCCCTCACCGCCCAGACGACCGAGGGCGCCCTCTTCCAGGTGGACATGCGGCTGCGCCCGTCCGGCAACGCCGGGCCGCTGGCCACCAGCCTGGATGCCTTCGTCGCCTACCAGCGGGAAAGCGCCTGGACGTGGGAGCACCAGGCCCTGACCCGGGCACGGACGGTCGCCGGGCCCGGGGACTTGCGGCGGAAGGTGGAAAATGCCGTCCGCGACGTCCTCACCCGGCCCCGCGACGGGGCCAAGCTGCTCGCCGACGTGGCCGGGATGCGCGCCCGCATGGACGCCGAACACCACACCCGGTCCCCCTGGCGGGTGAAGCACCTTCGCGGGGGGCTGGTGGACATCGAGTTCATCGCCCAGTACCTGCAGCTGAAACACGCCCACGAGCATCCGGACGTGCTCGCTCCCGACACCAGGACGGCCTTGACTCGCCTGGCCGGGGCCGGCCTCCTCGACGACGCCCTAGCCCGGGACCTGATCCGGGCCCTGGATCTCTGGCAGGCGATCCAGGGCATGCTTCAGCTCAGCATCGAGGAGGCCGGCGACCCCATACCGGAGGCCCTGGAGCCCACCCTGGCCAAGCTCGGCGGGGCATCGGACTTCGAGGACCTGCGGCAGAAGATGCGGGCCGCGGCCGAAACCGTCCACGGCCACTTCCGGGACCTGATCGAGATTCCGGCCGGCACGCCGGGCGATGCCTCGCCGCCGCCGTGACCGGGGCGGCACGTCCCCGGCCCAAAAAGTTGACCGTTGGCGCTAGAGCGATTCCATTCAAATGGAATCGCGTCTCGGTTCTGCCTCTGGCCGCTCGAGGCCTGAGCCGGCTTATCGCATGTTTCCACTGATGTGGAAAATGGACTACATTGCCCTTGGCGTTAAATAAACTCGGGGGGGATTCCGGCGCGCCCGGAGATCAAGGGAACCACCATGGCCGACGACGACGAACTCGACGATGACGAAGGGGAAGAAGAGGAAGAAGGGAAATCAGGCGGCGGCCTGAAGCTGATCCTGATCTCGGCCGGCGTCCTGGTCCTTATCGTCGGCGGCGCCGGGGGCGCGTACATGTCCGGCGCCCTGGATTCCCTCCTCGGCCTGGAAAGCGCCGACGTGGCCGCGGAAAAGGCGGCGGCGGAAGAAGCGGCCTTGCCGCCCGTCTACTACGAGTTCCCCGAGCTCATGGTCGACTTGAAGCAGACCACGAGAAAACGCCGCAGCCAGTTCCTCAGGATCAGGGTGGTGGCGGAACTGGCGCCGAAGAACGAGGAGCGCCTCAAACTGATTGAAGTGAAGATCCTCGACGGCTTCCAGACCCATCTCCGCGGACAGACCCGCGAGGACGTGGCCGGCAAGACGGGAACGGACAAGCTCCGGGCCGCTTTCCTCGACATCGTCAATAACGCCATGGCGCCGGCCAGGATCGAGGCCGTGCTCTTCCGCCAGATCATCCTGCAATAGAGTCTTTCTGGTTAATATTGCCCCCCCCTGATCACCCCCCCCCGCCCTTGACTCGCTGGGCCAGGGCGGCGGCCATGAAGCCGTCCAGGTCGCCGTCGAGGACGGCCTGGGTGTTGGAGGTCTCGATGCCCGTGCGCAGGTCCTTGACCATCTGGTAGGGCTGGAGGACGTAGGAGCGGATCTGGTGCCCCCAGCCGATGTCGGACCTGGCTTCGCGTTTGGCCTGGACCTCGGCCTCCCGCTTCTGCAGCTCGGCCTCATACAGGCGTGCTTTCAGCATGGCCATGGCCGCGGCCCGGTTCTTGTGCTGGGAGCGGCTGCTCTGACACTGCACCACGATGCCCGACGGCAGGTGGGTCATGCGGACGGCGCTGTCGGTCTTGTTCACGTGCTGGCCGCCGGCGCCCGACGCCCGGTAGGTGTCGACGCGCAGGTCCTTGTCCTGGACCTCGATCTGGATGTCCTCGTCGATCACCGGGTAAATCCAAACGGAAGAGAAGCTGGTGTGCCGGCGCGAGCTGGAATCGAAGGGCGAGATGCGCACCAGCCGGTGGACGCCGCTTTCCGTCTTCAGCCAGCCGTAGGCGTTGCCTCCCAGGATCTTGAGGGTGGCCGACTTGATCCCGGCCTCCTCGCCGGCGCTTTCCTCCAGCCATTCCACCGCGTAGCCGTGGCCCTCGGCCCAGCGGGCGTACATCCTGAGAAGCATCTCGGCCCAGTCCTGGGCCTCGGTGCCGCCGGCCCCGGCGTGGACTTCAAGGTAACAGTCGTTGGCGTCGGCCTCGCCCGAAAGGAGGGTTTCCAGCTCCGCCTTGCCGGTGCGTGCGCGCAAGGCCTGGAGCGCCGCCTCGGCCTCGGCGACCACGTCCTCGTCCCCTTCCTCCTCGCCGAGGATGACCAGTTCCAGGTTGTCGGAAAGCTCGCGTTCGATGGCATGGATGGAGTCCAGCCCGTGCTCGAGCCGGGTGCGCTCCCGCATCAGGGACTTGGCCCGGCCCGGGTCGTTCCAGAGTTCCGGATCCTCGGCCTTGGCGTTCAGCTCCTTCAGCCTGCCGACGGCCTTGTCGTAGTCAAAGATGCCTCCTCAGCAGTTCCAGGGACTGCTCGATTTCCTCGCCGAGAGATTCGATTTCCGCGCGCATGGCCGTCCTTACCAAACAAATGACTCAGCGGGATTATTAACCTGAAATGCCCGCCCCGCTCAAGACGCTTCTAATACAGTCCACCCGTGCCGGTGACCGGGGCAGCGGCGCCGATCCCCTCCAGCACCTCGGTCCGGCCCGTCGGCACCGTGCCCGGCTTGAACGCCTCCAGGATCACGCCCTTGTCTCCCGGCCTGGCCAATTCCCCGGTGCTGCCGTTGACCCGGACCAGCCGGATGCCGGGCGGAATGCGGAAAGGAATGGCTGCCCGTCCCGCCAGGGCTTCGGCCATGAAGTCCTTGAAGATGGGTCCGGCGACGGAAGCGCCCTGCTCGCCCCGGCCCAGGGTCCGGGGGTCGTCGAAGCCCGTGAACACGCCCACCGCCAGATCGGGCGAGAAGCCGATGAACCAAGCGTCGAAGGCGCCGTTGGTGGTGCCGGTCTTGCCGGCGAGCGGCTTGCCCACTTCCCTGATGCGCCGTCCGGTGCCCCGTTCGATCACGCCCTGGAGCAAGGACACCAGCTGATAGGCGCTGGCGGGCCCGGTCACCGAGGGGCGTGGATCGGGAATTTCGGGCACCTCCTGACCGGTCCAGAAGGTGGCCAGGCAGTTCCCGCAGAGCCTTTTGTCGTGGCTGAAGACGGTGCGGCCGTGGCGGTCCTGTATGCGGTCGATGAGCGAGGGCTGGATCTTTTTCCCCCCGTTGACCATCATGGCATAGGCCGTGGTCAGCCGGAGCAGGGTGGTCTCCCCGGCGCCAAGCGCCATGGAGAGCTTCCTGGGCAGGGTGTCGACGACGCCCAACCTTTCGGCGTATTCGGCCACTTTCTCGATGCCGATGGTCTGGGCCAGGCGCACGGTCATCAGGTTGCGGGATTTCTCGATCCCTAAGCGCATGGTGCTGGGACCGTAGAATCTCTTCGTGTAGTTGGCGGGACGCCATTTGGGCAGTCCCGGTCCCTGGTCGATGACGAAGGGGGCGTCGAGGATGAGGGTGGACGGCGTGAAACCGGAATCCAGGGCCGCCAGGTAGACGATGGGCTTGAAGGCCGAACCCGGCTGGCGCATGGCCTGGGTGGCCCTGTTGAACTGGGAGCGCCCGTAGTCGTAGCCGCCCGACATGGCGAGCACGCGCCCCGTATGGGGGTCCATGGCCACCAGGGCGCCCTCGATCTCCGGGATTTGCCTTAAGGAGAACGTGCCCACGGGGTAAACCTTGCCCTTAATGCCTGCGGCCACCGCCTCGACGGCGACCACGTCGCCAGGCGCCAGCACGTCGGCCGGCCGGCGGACGCGCGGCCCCAGCCTCTGGTCTTCCTTCCACGGCCGCGCCCACTTCATTTCAGGCAAAGGGATGCGGCCCTGGCCGCCGTCGGCGAGGCCGATGTCGGCGCCCCCTTCATCGACGCCGGTCACCGCCCCCAGCCGCCAGCCGCCCAGTCCCGGCGGCGGCTCCACGTCCCTGAGCCGGCCCAGCCAGCCCGGGCCCGGCTCGATCTGGGCGATGGGGCCGCGCCAGCCGTGTTTCCTGTCGTAGGCCTCGAGTCCCTTGGCCAGCACCCTGTCCGCGATGTCCTGGAGCCTGGGGTCCAGGCTGGTGCGCACGAAAAGCCCCCCCTTGTAGAGCTCGGTCTCGCCGTAGCGCTTGGCCAGCCAGCGGCGCACCTCCTCGACGAAGTAATCGGCTTTCACGAACTCGGTCTCCGAGCGCTCGTTGACCGACAGGGGCTGCAATTTCGCCCTCGTCGCCTCGTCCGGGGTGATCACCTTGTCCTCGAGCATGCGCCCGATGACCCAGTCCCGGCGCGTCTTGGCGGCGACGGGATTCCTGGTCGGGTGGTAGTTGTTGGGGGCCTTGGGCAGGGCGGCCAGGTAGGCGGCCTCGGGTATCGTCAGTTCGTCCAGGCTCTTGTTGAAGTAGTTGAGGGCCGCCGACGCCATGCCGTAGGAGCCGAGGCCGAGGTAAATCTCGTTGAGGTAGAGCTCCAGGATGCGGTCCTTGGAGAAGGCGCGCTCGATGCGGAAGGCCAGGATCGCTTCCTTGATCTTGCGCTCCCATGACAGCTCGTTGCTCAAGAGGAAATTCTTGGCCACCTGCTGGGTGATGGTGGAGGCGCCGACGAGACGGCGGCTGGAGCCCAGGTTCCTGAGGTTGACCAGGGCGGCGCGGATCACCCCCAGGATGTCGATGCCCGAATGGGTGTAGAAGTGCTTGTCCTCGGCCGACAGCACGGCCTGCACCACGAGCCTGGGCATGGCCTTGACGGGAACGAAGACGCGCCTTTCGACGGCGAATTCCGACAGCAGCCGGCCGTCCCCGGCGTAGACCCGGGTCATGACGGGGGGCTCGTAATCGGCGAGCTGCCGGTAGTCGGGCAGGTCCCGCCCGAAGGACAGGAACACGTATATCCCTGCGCCGGCGCCGACGAGCGCCAGGATCAGAAGTATTCCCACGATGGTGGCCAGGGCTCGCAGCATGGGGCTCTCTTGGACGGAAGCCGGCGCGTGCGCCGACGGGGACTTAAGGATACCCCATCGGCGGTAGTGGGATGAAATACCCGGTGATTGTGGCCGAGATGTGGCGGCCGTTCAGGGGCGCTGTCCGGCTAGAGTGAATTCCATTCAAATGGAATCGCGTCTCAGTCCTGCCTCTGGCCGCTCAAGGCCTGAGCAGGCTTGTCGCATGTTTCCACTTAGTGGAAAATGCCCTAGTTGGAGCTCGCCTCCTCGATGCGGGCGAAAAACTTATCCACGGCGCGGACCAGGGCGGCGCCCAGCCTGGCCCGGTAGGCCTTATTCCTGAGCGCCTTTTCCTCGTGGCGGTTGGACAGGAATCCGAGTTCAAGGAGAACCGAGGGCACGTCGGGGGCCTTGAGCACGGCGAACCCGGCGAAGCGGTGGGTGTTGCGCAATATTTTCGCCTCCCGTCCCAGTTCCTTGACCAGCATGGTGGCGAATCGGGACGAATCGTTCATGGTCTCGCGCTGGGCCAGGTCGATGAGGATGTTGGTGACGATCGGCGATTCGTTGCTCAGGTCGAGGCCGGCGATCAGGTCCGCCTTGTTTTCCTTCTCGGCCAGGGCGGCGGCTTCCTTGTCGGAGGCCTTTTCCGAGAGCGTGTAGACCGACAGCCCCCGAATGTTCCGGTTCTTAATCACGTCGGCGTGCAGCGATATGAACAGCTCGGCGCCCGCCGCGCGGGACTTGGCCACCCGGTCGCGGAGGCGGAGGAAGATGTCGCGGTCGCGGGTCAGCACCACCCGGTAACGGCCGGTCTTTTCCAGCATTTTCTTGAACTCGCGCCCGGCCGACAGGGTCAGGTGCTTCTCGTAGACGCCGGAAAATCCCGTCGCCCCAGGATCCACCCCGCCGTGGCCGGGGTCGATGGCCAGCACCCGCTTTCGGGGCCTTGCGGGAGCGGCAACGGGCTTCGACGGCAGGGCAAGCGGCGGGGCGGCGGAGGAGACGGCCAGGGCGGGCTTGCCCAGCCCTTCGAGGAACGCCTCGCGGCCGATGCCCTTGAGGTCGACGATCAGGCGAAAGGCCTGCGCCCCGGCAGGCTCCAGCAGGAAGGCCTTGTCGATGGCCGCCGGTCCCCGGATGTCCAGGACCACGCGGGACTGGCCGGGCTTGAACAGACCATAACGGAACCGTTCCAGAAGTCCCGTCCGCCCGGGCAGGGGCTTGGCCGGCAGGCGCCAGCCCACTTCGGGCAGGTCGATGACCACCCGGTAGGGATCGTCCAGGGTGAAGACCTTGAACTCGACCCGCTTGGACAGGTCGAGGACGAACCGGGTCGTCTTGTCGTGCAGGCCCACGCGAACGTCGGTGACGATGGTATCCGCAGCGCCCGCAGGCGCGGCGAGAGCCACGGCCAGGGCCAGCGAAGACAGCCGCAATATCCGGACAAACCCCAACATGTAGCCGATTCCTGTTATCCTATCCCCAAGATATACAGTCATTCCCGGGTGCGTTTCAACGACTGCCGGGGCCGGCCTCCGCCGAGCGGGCGATGCTTCCGATCTTAGGGTTATCCCGGCCCCTTGTCGGGCATATTTCAACAAGATGATTGTGCAACCCAATACCTACCGTTATGTTAACGGTGGGGTTGATCACACCCCCCGGGTGGCGTCGGCCAAATCTAGGGCCCGATTCCGCCCTCGACGTAGAGACTATTTTTCATGCCGGACCAAGCAGCCCGACCCGATTTCATTTCTATGCCGCCCTCGGCGGTGGGAATGGTCGCTGGCGCTACCGGCCGTACGCGTAATCGCACCGCCCGGCGTTCAATGCCAAGGCAGGTGCGTTGGAGTAACCGGATTAATGACAATCAAACGAATGCTCATCGATGCCACCCACCCGGAGGAGACCCGGGTGGTGGTGCTCAGCGGAAACCGCCTGGAAAACTTTGATGTAGAGGTCGAATCCCGAAAACGGCTCAAAGGCAACATATACCTGGCCAAGGTCACCAGGGTTGAACCGTCCCTGCAGGCGGCGTTCGTCGAATACGGCGGCAACCGCCACGGTTTCCTTTCCTTCAACGAAGTCCATCCCGACTATTTCCAGATTCCCGTCGCCGACAGGGAAGTGCTGATCGCCGAACACGGCGCCGCCGAAAAGGCCGACGAGGACGCCCTGTCGGCGGTCGAGGACGGCGACGCCGGGGACAAGGGCGGCGTGGAGACCATCGGTGGAGACGACAGCGAGGAGGTGGAATCCCGGCGCCCCCGGCCCTCGCCCCGCCGATACAAGATCCAGGAGGTCATCAAGCGCCGCCAGATTCTGCTCGTGCAGGTGGTCAAGGAGGAACGCGGCAACAAGGGCGCGGCGCTGACCACCTACATCTCGCTTGCCGGGCGCTATTGCGTGCTGATGCCCAACACGGCGCGCGGCGGGGGAATCTCGCGCAAGATCACCGACGGCTCGGACCGCAAGAAGCTGAGATCCCTCCTCGGCGGCCTAAACATTCCCCAAGGCATGGCCGTGATCGTGCGCACCGCCGGCGCCAAGCGCTCGAGATCCGAGATCAAGCGCGATTACGAGTACCTGTTCAGGACTTGGAACGACATCCGGGAGTTGACCCTGAAATCCATCGCCCCGGCCCTCATCCACGAGGAAGCGAACCTGATCATAAGAACCATCCGGGACATGTACAGCAGCGACATCGACGAAATCATCGTCGATGGCGACTCCGCCTACCGCACCGCCAAGGACTTCATCAAGCTCCTTATCCCCTCTCACGCCAAGAAGGTGCAGCCCTACAAGAACGGCGGCCAGCCGATGATGCAGTATTACCAGGTGGAAAGTCAGTTGGACAGCATCCATTCGCCGGAGGTGCAACTGAAGTCGGGCGGATACATCGTCATCAATCCGACGGAAGCCTTGGTCTCCATCGACGTCAATTCGGGACGGGCCACCCGCGAGCGCAACATCGAGGAAACGGCGCTGAAGACCAACCTGGAGGCGGCCGACGAGATCGCCCGTCACTTGCGGCTGCGCGACCTCGCCGGCCTCATCGTCATCGATTTCATCGACATGGAGGTGGGGCGCAACAACGTGAAGGTGGAAAAGCGCCTCAAGGAGGCCTTGCGCCACGACCGCGCCCGCATCCAGTTGGGGCGGATCAGTCCCTTCGGGCTCCTCGAGATGTCCCGCCAGAGGCTGCGCCCGTCGCTGATCGAAACCAGTTCCGAACCCTGTCCCCACTGCGCCGGCTCGGGCATCCGGCGTTCCACGGAATCGGCGGCGTTGAACGTCCTTCGCGCCATCGAGGAGGAAGGCATCCGCGGGCGCGCCGACAGGATCGCCGTCCACGTGCCGACGGCGGTGGCTCTTTACGTCCTCAACCAGAAACGGGCCTCCCTGGCCGACCTGGAAACCCGCTACGGCTTCTCCGTTCTATTGGAAAACGATGATTCCCTGATCCCGCCGGACCACCGGATCGAACGGATCGGCGAGAGCCAGCCCAGGGATGACGGCGAGGCGGAAGCCGAACAGGCCGACGAGGGCGGCAAGCGGCGGCGCCGGCGGCGCTCCCGCCGGCGCCAGGGCGAGGAGAAAGCGGCGCCCGAAGCGGCGCCCGAAGCAGCCCCGAAGCGGCCCCCGAATTGGGCGAGGCGGAAGGTGCCGGGAAAGAGGAATCCGGGGCCGAAGAGTCCGCCAAAGAGGAGACGGCGCCCTCCAAGCGGCGCCGGCGGGGCAAACGCGTGCCCGTTTCGGGGTGCCGTTCGGCGACGTCAAGCGTCCGGCAAACGGGGTCGAGGTGCCGGGGTCGCGTTGGGCACTGCTGGACGGGCCTGAAGGCGGCGGCGCGATCCTCGTCGGCGCGAGATATGGATTCAGCGCGGATGCGGACGGCGTCCTGCGCCTGACGCTGATGCGTCCAACCGTCCGGACCGACCCGACGTCGACGGTGCAGCGCGCGAAGATCGTATATAGTCTGCTGCCGACGCTGGCGACCGTAAGCGCGGCCGACCTGACCCGCGAGGGATATCAACTCGACCACCCGTTCGTTACCGTGCGATTGCCGCCCTTGCGCGACGGAGGAACCCCGCGACAACGGGAATCAGACCCGTTGCCCGCGCGGTCGGGGCTGTTTGACGGTACGCGATGGGACCATGTCATTCCGACCTGCCTCAAGCGCGCCGAGGACGGTAAAGGGCTCATCCTGCGCATGTATCAGGCCGCGCCTTGGGGCGGCAGCGCAGGGGTCCATTTCCGCCCACCGCTGGGCGACAACGATTTGACGCTGGTCGACCTCATCGAGGACACGGTGCTGCCGATCGTGCGCGTAACCGACGAGCCCGGCGGCGGACTGTCGATGTACCGCAATTTCGGAGGCTACGAGATCAAGACGGTGCATTTCGCGTGGGCGCGCGATCCCGTGTTCGGGAAACGATGACACGTCGCGGCACCGAATAGAAGAGCCGCCGGCACGGTAGCCGGTTTCGTGCCCGTCGCCTGTGCACTCGGCGATCACTTCAGGTCGATGTTCCAATACGCGGCGTCGAGGAAGTGCTTCCATGAGGCATACCGCGCGTCCAAAAGGTTGACGTCGACGGTTGGACTGCGTCGCGGCTTGACGGGATTCTTGATCAGCTTGATGTGTGCCTGCGCCGGTGTCCGTCCGCCTTTGCGTACGTTGCACTTCAGGCAGCAGCAGACGATGTTGGTCCACGTACTGCCACCGCCCTGCGCGCGGGGAACCACGTGGTCGAGGCTCAGATCGGTCGTCGCAAAGCGCTTGCCACAATACTGACACGTGTTGCCGTCGCGTGCGAAGATGTTTCTGCGGCTGAACCGAATCTCCTGCTTGGGCACTTTCGCGAACGACAGCACGCGGATAATCCGCGGCACCGCGATGTCGCAGCGCACCGTGCGCACCCAATCGTGCTCATTGCGTTCGAATTCCCGCTTGAGGACACTGATCTCCGCCCAGTCGCTGAAATCGTACGAGACGTAGCGGCCGTCTTCGATGGAGACGACCTCGGCGAGGGGTCGGTCCGCCGGATCCCGCTTGAAAAGAAGGGTGAAGGCCCGGCGGGCGCTGACCGCGCTCGAAATCGCGGTTCTGTCACAGGCCTCATCCGATTCGACGGAGGCCATCACGATCGACCTTGAAACGGCGCAGGATTCGATTCAACGCAAAGCCATTCGCTACGACAAGCTCGGCGATGAACACTACGACGCAGCCTCCGCGCTGATCAAGTCGATGCGCGGCAGCGATCCGGATGCGGCGGTGTATTGGCTGGCGCGGATGCTGGAGGCCGGCGAGGATCCGCGTTTCGTCGCCCGGCGGATTGCGATCTGCGCGTCGGAGGACATCGGCAATGCCGACCCAATGGCGCTGGTATTGGCGAACGCTGCCTTTCAAGTCACGCTCCAGATTGGGATGCCTGAGTGCCAATTGGTGCTGGCACAGGCGGTGACCTACCTCG